>VBIA01000059.1 GCA_005879985.1 Chloroflexota bacterium
ACGAGTGTTTCGTTCACGTCCCAACCCACGGTCGCAAACCTTGTCGCCCATTACGTCGTCTCGCCGACCAGCGGTCCGAACCATGCGGCCTCTGCGTCCACTGACGAGAGCCCGCTCGCGACGAAGTGGCCAAAGGGTCATGGGCCGGCAAGCATCGTCGGCAATACCGGCGGCGTGACCGGCAGCAGATCCGGTTCGGGCATTGCGGCCTCGGCGACGCCGGGAGCGACCTCGAGCTTCATCGGCCAGCAAGGGTCGGCAACGACATGCCCGTACTTCGGCACGGGCTGCAACCCGCCCGACATGGCGCTGGCTGCGTCACCTCAGTTCGTCCTGCAGGGAGTCAACATGCAGTTTGAGGTGCTCGACCCGCAGGGCAACGTCCAGCCGGGTTGGCCGGTGAGCGCGCAAAACTTCTTCGGCGTCCCCAACGTGACTGGCGCCGACGGCAAGCCCTGTGACACCGCGCACCGGAGCCAGCCGTTCATGAGCGACCCGCGTGCGCTTTACGACCCTGCCGACGGACGCTTCTGGGCGGCAATGCTCCAGGTCGAAGGCGCGCAAGCATTCGGCGTCGCGCTCGACTGTCCGTACAAGTCCGTCTACTTCATCGCCGTCAGCCAGACGAGCAACCCTAGCGGCAAGTGGAACGTCTACGAGTTCAACATGGAGACCGACGTCAAAGGTCAGAAGTTCGCCGCCGACTTCACTCAGATCGGCATCAACAGCCAGGCGGTCTACTTCTCGGCCAACAACTTCGGCGAGCAGGGCGGCTTTTTCGCCGAGCTGTTTGAAGCCAACAAGGCGCAGATGGAGGCGGGCAAGGCTCACTTCACCGCCGACGGCTTCTTCAACCTTCGAGGCACCGGGCCTGGCACAACCAGGACCGGACCCTTCCTCGCGGACACGGTCCAGCCAACAGTCAACCTCGACTCCAGCACCGGCACCAGCGAAACCTTTGTTGACACGATGGACGGCCCCGACGTCATGACCGGCCACTTCTGCGGCTTTTTCGGCGGGGGTTTCGCCGATTCATGCAGCGGCCTCGTCGTGTGGACGATGGCGAATCCGACCGGCCACGACGGCGGCGGCGCGGCGCCGACGCTGACCGGGCAGCTCGTGCCCACGGCGCCGTTCGTGGTCAACGTTCCCGCAGACCAGCCGAGCTGCAACCTCTGCATCGATGCGGACGACCTGCGCATCCCGGCGACTCCTGTGGTGCGCAACGGCATCCTCTACGGAGCGTGGGGGACCGCGATCGACAACGGCAACAACAGCCCGCACCCAACTCCCGGAATCGAATGGGCGCAGGTCGGCCTTTCCGACCTCACGACCACAACCGGCTACTACAGCTTCTCGGGTGACGAGGCAGCGACCTACCCCGCCGTCATGCCGGACGCCAGCGGCAACGTGACGATGATCTTCGACCACATGGGCCACAAGGTCTTTCCGGAGACTCGCTACATCGTGAAGGGCGCCGGCGACGCCAACTTCAGCGGGGCGGGCAATCTGCTCAAGGCCGGCGAATCGTCATACCGACCGACCCTGTGCGGCACCAAGGTACTGCCGGTTTGCCGGTGGGGAGACTACGAGGCCACGTCCTTCGACGGCTCCGGCCACATCTGGTTCGCCAGCCAGTACGCGAACCTGTTCCAGGGCGTGACCACGCCACCCGCGTTTGGTCGCAACTGGGGCACCTGGATCGGCGCGATAAGCGCTTCGTAGGTCGCACCGACATCACGAGGGGCTGGCATGCGCCGGCCCCTCGGGTGGCGACCTTCAGGCGGCCGCGAAGCGAGCCAACAGCCTTGCGATGTGCTAAAGCCACGTCGCGTCAGCAGGTCCGCAACCGCCGCGGCGCCCACTCAGCTCCTCCATCCAGTCGCGAATGTGATCGTGGATGTACTTGTCGACCGCGGTGAAGTCAACGGCCTGTGTGCGCATCACCCAAACCTGCCCGTCAATGCCACCCCCGCAGAGCTACGAAAATCCTACGCACCGCACGACAGCTCGCGAAAGCTGAGTACACGTACTGGACCAACGTAACCATCCACCCCGCTCAGGCAGTTGATCTTGCAGTGGCGGACGCCAACATCGGCAAGCTGTCGCCAGACGGGCTGTGGCGCTGGGACGGCACCACCTGGAGATCGGCAGCCCCAGGGGAGCCTCACCCTCCCCTTCCACTGTGGGCTCAAGTCAAGCTTCGGGCCCCGGCAACGTGGCAGATGATGGCGGTAGCCGTGCTGGTCGGGCTCATCGCCGACCAGGCTCTGAGGACGGGCACCTTTGGTTTGGGAGCATCTCTAAGCCTCGCCCTCATCGGAATCGGCTTGTTGTTCATCGGGCGCGTGAGGCATTCGCGCCAGCCCCTGGCTGCTGTGGCCCGACCTCGCGGCCTCACTGGTGCTATTCGGACTTGGCGCATCCTTCGCGTCTCGCGGCTCCCTGGTGGACCTGGGCGTCGCCGAGATGGCCGCCCGGGCGTTCAACGCGGTCATCCATGGATTGGCAGGCAGCGCGTTCGTCCTCAGACCACTGATCGGGGCGCGCTCTCGCCTTGCCTCGGCGGCACCGATGGCACGCGGGCTGTTGCTCGCAACTCCCATTGCCATCGTCATCGCCGGCCTGCTGGCTGCCGCCGACCCGGTCTTCGCCTCGTTCTTCAACATCAACGTCGATCTCGGTCAGCTTTCCACCGATGTCGTCTTTGTACTTGGCGGATCAATTGTTGCCGCGGGACTCCTGCGCCTTGCCTCGGCCGCGCCGATGGAACGTGTTGATGGTCCGCGCTGGCGGTTGGGCGCGATCGAGGGCTTGATCGTTCTCGCGGTACTCGACGCGATATTCGCGGCCTTCGCAGTCGCCCAGGCATTGGCCGCATTCGGCGCTGCGGGCGGGACTTTGCGCGCCGCGGGCGTCACGTATGCCGACTATGCGCGGTCCGGGTTCTTCCAGCTCCTTTGGGTGGCTGGGATCACAGCGTTTGTGATTGTCTTGTTCACCCGGATCACGTGGCTCTCTAACGAGCGAGCTCGCCGCTCCTTCATTGTCCTTTCCGAGTTAGGCATCTGCCTGACGCTGCTGATCGTCTTCGTCGCCTTCCGACGCTTGAGCCTCTACGAGGAGGCGTTTGGGTTCACCATGCTGCGCCTGTACAGCCACATCTTCGCCGTGTGGATAGCCCTGGTCTTCCTCCTTCTGGCCGCAGACATCGCGGGCGTGCATCGGAGTCGGAGGTGGTTTGTCGGCGCGACTTTCGCATCCATCGCGCTAGTGATTCTTGCGCTCAACCTGATAAATCCAGAGGCACTCGTCGTCAGCATGAACGTGAATCACGCGGCCACATCGCACGAGGTCGACACCCAGTACCTGGCGCAGCTCTCCAGCGACGCGACTCCGAACTTGATCGCATCGCGGTCGCAGTTGGAGCCGGGCCTCAGCAGTCAGATTGCGCGGTTCGCGTGTGCCGGCGCCAAGTCCTACTCGCCGGCTCTGGCCGCCTTCAACTGGGCTGACGCAAATGCGGCCGCGGCCCGGCGGCAAGCGTGCTGACTTGCCGCACTAAGCACCCCAGGTTTGCCGCACTCTGATAGCCCGGAGTGACGGAGCCTCCCCTGTTACCCCCGATCACCAGTTCGCTTCCATGTCGATGTAGCCCAGGCCGCGCGCCCGCCGGTCCGTCCACCTGTAGATGACGTAGCCGAGCACCACCGTGCCGGCGGTTGCGATCACCAGGCGGAGCAGGACCTCGCCGTCCGAGAGGCTCGGGAACATCTGATAGACCTGGCCGTGCAGGATGGATCGCCGGCACAGCTCGAGCCAGTAAGGCAGCGGCGACAGGGCGGCCAGCCACGCGATCGGGCCAGGCAGCACGGCGATGGGAAAGATCGCGCCCGAGAAGAGGTACAGGAACTGCGCCATGATCTCGCCGTAACCGTGCGTGTCCTTGCCCGCGAGCAAGACCATGCTCAAGGTGATCGCGAAAGCGATCACGGAGATGAAGGCGAGAACGCAGGCCGCGATCAGCAACGGGTAGTCGATCCGCAGCGGACTTATGGAGAGCTGCAGCGCGAAGGTGCCCACGACCAGGACGATCACCACCGACGCGGCGGCGCTTGCCAGCTTGGATGTCGCCCTCCCGACGAGGAAGAGCGGGAATCCGAGCGGCGCCATGTACGTGTACTTGAGGATGTGATAGCGGCCGCGGTCCTCGAGGATCCCGGTCGCAAACTCGGAGACGCCCTCCTGGATGAATGACCAGAATGCCGTGCCGATGATCAGGAACGCGAGGTAGGGCCTGGCCGCTGCTGCGTTGTGGGTGATCACTGAATACATGACGGCGAGGATCAACGCCACCGAGATCGGTCGCAGCACCGCGTACGTGACGAAAAGGATCGGGCGCGTCCAGTTGCTCGAAACCGCCCATCCCAGACGCACCGCCGCGGCGAATCCGATGAGCTGGCGAGGCATGACTATTCCCATCGCGTCACCAGTTTTCCGTCTCTTCTCGCGCGCGACTCCATGTAACGGAGCGAGACGCCGGCTAGCACCGCAAAGACCGGGACCTGGATCGCCACCAGCAACGTCTCAATGCCCGCCGGGATGAAGACCGGGGTGCCCGGCAAGAGCAGCTGTCGCATCGCATCGAGCCCGAGCGTCATCGGCACGAGCGACGCGGCGCCGCCCACATATGCGCCAAGCGCGTGCACCGGAAAGTACAGCCCTGACAGGAAGTTGACTGGTTCCTGCATCGCGTTCGACAGATGCCAGGCTTCGCGGCCATAGAAAAGGAAGAGGCTCGCCAGCAACATGCCGAGGCAGTAGAGAGCTGACAAGGTGAGCAGAAAGACGCCGATGGCGGGCAGGGTTCCGCCCGCCGTGTACGTGACGCCAAACAGCAGCGAGCCGAGCACCAGGATTACGGCTGCGCGAAGCGTGACGGTGAACATCGACCCTAGCGCCATTCCGAGGAGCACCCCCTCGAACGTGGTGGGCGAGATCACGTACAGCTCCAGCGTGCCGTTGCCGCGATCCCACGAGAACTGCGCGGCCATGCTCCACAGCACGTTCTGCCAGAAGGCAAGCATCGCGCCGCCCATGACGACGAAGCCGAGGTACTGGCGCGGTGCGTGCAGGCCTTCGTAGACGAGCACCATCGCGAGCGCACCAACGACTGGAAACGCCATGTCGAAGAACAGCCAGGTCTTCTGGCGGTTGGCCGCCATGACCCGCGGATACGCCCTCGCCGCGATCGTCTTGAAGAAGATGCGCAGCGCCGGATACTCGGCCCGCTGAGCCGCTCCGATCACGCCTCTTCCTCCGTCATGCTCCGGCCGACGAGCTTCACGAACGCGTCCTCGAGGGTGGGCTGGCGGCGCACGAGGCCGCTCACGCGCCGGCCAGCGCTCTCCACGGTCGTCATCACGCGCGGCAGGATCGCGTCATCGGCGAGCAGAAGGCTGAAGCGGTCCACGCCGTCCTCCTCGCGAACGCTGGCCGCGCCGACACCTTCGATGGCGCGCAGGAGGTCGAGCAGCGGCGTGCCGGGGTCGAGCTGCAGGTCGACGATCACGTCCTCATCGACTGATTCCTTCAGCGCTCGAGGCGCGCCTTCGGCCACGATCCGACCGCGGTTGACGATGGCGACCCGGTCGCATAGCTCGTCCGCCTCCTGCATGTAGTGGGTCGTGAGGATCACCGTTCGTGTCGGGTCTTCCCGCATCCAGCGCTGCACCTCGCTCCGCACATCTCGGGCGGCGCCCACGTCGAGCGCGACGGTCGGCTCGTCGAGGAAGAGCACGCGCGGATCGGTCATCAGACCGCGGATCAGGTTCATCTTCTGGCGCATGCCGCTCGACAGACCGGTGATCTGTTTGTTCGCGGCTTCAGCCAGGCCGAGACGCTCGAGCAGCTCGTCGATGCGCCGGCGAGCTGCTTTCGAGTTCATCCCGTAGAACTGGCTGAACATCCAGAGCTGCTCGCGGACCTTCAGGATCCCGTAACCGGCCTGCTCGCCGCCGGAGACCATGCTGATCCGGCTGCGGAGGTGCTTGTAGTCGCGCACCACGTCGAGGCCGTCCACCAGGGCCTCGCCCGATGTCGGCAGCAGCAGCGTGACCAGGATCTTGATCAGCGTCGTCTTGCCGGCTCCGTTCGGCCCCAGCACTCCGAACAGCTCGCCCTGGCCGACCCTGAGGTCGACATTTTCGAGCGCGGTAGTCACATCGCGACGTGTCTTGTAGACGCGCGTCAGCCGTCGAGTTTCGACGGCAGGGCGTGATGTATCGCTGGAGGGATGGTTCGTGCCGGCCACGGCGAAGGCGATTCTATCTCGCGCGGGCGCTTGGGGACCCTGCGGGAAGGGCTGTGATGAACCTTCTAAGTACCGGACCGGAGGCGGACTCGCCGCCCACCTCCGGTCGAGTCCGGATGGAATGTCTGATTGCTTACTCGCGCACTGTTGCAGGCGTCGGACTCTGCTGGTTCTTCGCCTGTGCGGGGCCCCGCAGCGAGAGCCGGTTGCCGTCAGGGTCGGTGAAATTGGCGTACCCGGCCCCATTGGGATAGACGACCGGCTCCTTCTCGACGAACTCGACCCCAAGCGCTTTCAGGCGCTCGAACTCGCCGTCCAGGTCACTGGTATCGATGATGCAGGTTCCTGGGATCGGGCCCGCCGCCGGGTCGGCCTTGCCCGGCGTCCCCGGCCAGATAACAACCTGCAGATCTTGACCCTTGAGGCCGACCGTCACGAACTTGACCCGGCCAGCCGGATTCTCCTCGCGCTTTTCGAAGCCAAGGGTCTTGATGTAGAAGTCGAGCGCCTTGTCCTGATCCCGAACGAAGAGCGTTACATACGCCACTTGCTTGAGCATGCTTGCCTCCTTGAATTGAATTAGGGGTGCATCCGCCAATCGCAACTTCTGTCCTCAGGCTAGGATGCGCAAGCGGCGAAGGCTTCTTCAAAACTGCTCGATCTCGCTGCCGAAGCGGCCGTGTAAGGCACGCGCGCACGGATAGCAGTCAATGGCGCGAGATGCGAGCGCCGACCAGCGCTGGCGGTCGCCGGCGCCGGACAGCGAGCCGTTGAGCGGGCCGGCGCCTTGACCGCTGAGCTACGTCCGGAACAACAGCCAGCGCGCGAACGACAACGCTCCGCCCATAGCCGTGAGGAACGAGCCGACCAGCCCCAGGAATCGCCAGCCGTCACCGCCGCCGCCGGTTGGCTGCGGATTAGCGTCATGTGATCCAACTGGCGTGGGCGACGGGGACGGCGGAGCCAAGGTCGGCTGTGTCGTTTGTGCGGGCGGTGTGCTGGATGGCGCATTGCTGGCCAGGCTCGTCGTTTAAGCCGTCCTCTTGGGGGAGTGCTTGACCACGGTGATGGTCCCGACGGATCCCTGCCAGGACCCACCCGCGGCGTCATGCACGGTCAACGTCGGCTGGTAAGTCCCAGCTTCGTAGGTGTGCGCGACGTTCGGCCCGGTGCCGGTGGCACCATCGCCGAAGCTCCACGAGTACGTGAACGGCCCGAGGCCACCTATAGCGGCGGCCACGAAAGTCACCTTCACTCTGGCAAGGCCGGACGTCGGGGTGGCCGAGGCCACAACGCCGAGCGACGGATGCACGCTAATGGTCAGCGAGTTCGCAACGAAGCTCGTGCCCACCGCGTCGGTGACCGTCAGGCCGACGGTATACGTGCCTGCAGTCGCGTAGGCGTGGCTTGGATCCTGGGCGATCGATGCACTTCCGTCACCAAAGATCCACTGGTAGCCGAAGGGCGCGGTGCCGCCCGTGACCGCACTCGTGAAGCCGACCGCCTCCGGCGCATCGAGCGCGGTGACGTTGGCCGCGGCGGTTGCGGCCGGCATTGCGCTGACCGTAATGGCGAGCGCGTTTGAGGTTGCACTGACGCCTCGACTGTCAGTCACGGTAAGGTCGGCGGTGTAAGCGCCGACGGCGCCATACGTGTGGCTCGGGCTCTGCGCGGTTGAGCTCTGCGCGTCGCCAAACGACCACGCGAACGTGTACGGTCCGGCGCCGCCCGCAGGACTGCCGGTGAAGACGGCGGCCAGAGAGCCGTCACCTGCGGCATTCAGCACAGATGCCGAAGCGCTCAGCGCGGGTGTGACCGTGATCACTATCGCCGTGGCGTTGCCCAATGCCTGATTGGCGTCCGTTACCACGAGGTTGACGGTGTACTGGGCGTTGATGGTGTAGGTGTGGCTCGGGTTCTGGCTGCTCGCGCTCTGGCCGTCGCCGAAAGTCCACCGATAGCTGTACGGTCCTGCGCCTCCGCTGGCGCTCGCGGCGAAGGTGATAGTCAGCGGCGACGGACCGGAGGTGATGCTGGCCGAGTTTGTCACCACCAGCAGCGGGGTTGTAGGTGAAGGCGACGGCAAAGTTGGGTTGACGGCCAGGGCGTTGATCGTCTGCAGCGCGGCCACGTTGCCTGACTGCGCCGTCACGAGCTGGGCCTGGTAATCCCAGGCGAAGACCGAGTAGCCGATGGCGCCGGCATCCTGCCAGTGGCTGAACTGCGCCTGCACTTCGGCCGGCGTGGGCCAGCGCCACGAACCGCTGCTGAAGTCCTGGATGATGAACTCCCAGTTCGTGACGTTCGCCGCGTGAATCTGCTGCACAGCGCTGTCGATCGCGCTGTAGTCGCACGGACCGCTCTGGCATGGGTACACGTCGAAGGCCAGGATGTCGACCGTACCGTTCATCGGTACGCCTGCCAGCACTGGGTTACCAACCTGGAATTGGTCGTCGGCGACCCAGGTCTTTGCAGTTGGGTCCGCACTGTGCACGACCTGCGTGAAGTGCGTGTATACGGGAGCCGCGGTGCACCCGTTGGCTGTGGGTTCGTCTCCGATCTGGTAGCGGAGACCGACGTGTCCGGCGCTAACGTTGGCGGTGACCGTCTGCGCGATTTCCGCGTCGCTCATGGTCTGCACACACGTCGAGTTGTCGTAGGCCCCAACCCAGACCATGCCGGTGATGCCAGCGGCGGCTTCCGCATCGCCGAGCGACTGCACCCCCCCGTCGGTGGCTGCGTTGAAACCGGCGGCCCGCATTACCGCGAAGTCAGTCGAGTCGAATCGATAGATGCCACGCGTGGCGGCTCCAGCCGGCGCCGGTGTCGGGTTGGGAGACGGTGAAGGGCTCGCCACCGGCGACGGCGAAGGCGATGGAGACGGTGGCGGGGCTCCGGTCAACAGCGGAAAGATGTCTCCGACGTTCGAGTCGGCCGAGTGCTGCAGCAAACCCACGCTGTAGGCTTCTTCCAACCCGCGCAGGGTGCCGTATTCGTTGCCGCCAATGGCCTGCGTGCCGTGGGCGGAGCCGACGACGACCGTCAGCACCTGCTCGGACTGAGTGCCCTCGTCCCAGGTCAGGATGATCCGCGCGCCGGGCGTCCACCACGACGACCCAATCACCTGAGTGAAGAGGTTCTTGGTCCAGCCGTCGGCCTGTGTGTAGGTCCCGTCGTGCATGTCGTTGATCAGGTTCGGCGTCACCCAGACGAAGCTGGGCGTCGTGCCCCCGGCGAGATCACTCGCAAGCTGCGGGAAAGGCACCACGCGGTTGCATTGGGCGGGATTGTTGCGGACCGAGTCGAAATACATGAACGGGTCATGGTTGACGTCGTAGTTGCCGGGGCTGAATGAATCGATCAGGTCGCAGGGAACCGGCAGGTCCTCCATGTAGGCCTTCCATGAGATCCCAGCACTGGCCAGCTCATCCGTGAACTGAGGGCCGGCGTATGTCTGGTCCTGCGGAGTTGTGTCGGGCGGGTCATTCCAGATCGATCCCGAGGTGAGACCGAGATAGTTGGGCAGAGAAGGGTGACTGAGGTCGGTCGTGGAAACTGATCCGTACTGGTTGACCAGGGAGTTGATGTAAGGCAGTTGAGAGTTGCCCACGATGGCCTCGTAGGAGTTGTTCTCCATCAGGACGATCATCACGTGCGGCGCTGTGGTCGCCGCTCTGGCGGGATGCCCTGGCGCCGAGACCAGCATGGCCAGGAGTATCAAACCGACACCGGCGCTGCCGAATCGGCTCGTCAACAGTGCAAAGCTCAGCGAACGAAAATGCCTCGGACCCTGCCGCTGAGACCCCTCCATCCCATCCTCCCCCGACCGCTGATGCAATCAGCGTTTGATACGGCTCGTGGTCTTGGTCAGAACTGAGGGAACGTTGGGTCTCGCCCTTTCTTGCAAAGACACCCTTGTCCGGGGACGCTGGCGCGGCAGTGCGTAATGGGCCAATTCAAAAGAACTTGCCGCTCGCCCAATGGCGGACAGCGCCGGCGCACCATCACGATCGTGCAAACTACTCGGCTTGTTCCGCGACGCACGTTATGTCGGCTCGGGCAAGGGGTTCAAGGAGGCTCGTGAACGCTCGAGGTGCGAAAGTGGGCCGCACCGGCATTAGCTGATCGCCAAGGAGTACCTATCGCGAGTGTGGCGGCGCGCGAGCCGAACGTCACATTATTGAGAGACGTCTTGACGAGCTCCGAAGATCGCACCATTCACACAGACGTCGATAGGGAGTAGCCAATGCCTCACGACGACAAACAACAGAAGGCCCTAGTCGCCGTCATCGGCAACGGCATCATGGGTCACGGAATCGCGGAGGTCTTTGCGACAGCCGGTCATGACGTCGTTCTGATCGGACGCAACCACGAAAGTCTTCATGTCGCAATCGCCAAAATTGCCGCCAGCGTGGACGAGTTCGTGGCCCGAGGGGTGCTTCGCGAAGGAAGCACCAAGGACGCACTCGCGCGCATCACGATCGAGACCAGCCTGGAGTCCGCCAAGGACGCTGGACTGGTGATAGAGGCGCTACCCGAGAACCTCGAGCTGAAGATCGAGACGTTCGGCCGGCTCGACGAGATTTGCAGCGCGACCGCAATCTTGGCCAGCGCCAGCGGACACCCTGTGAGCGAGATGTCGAGCCGAGTGTCAGGCCTTGACCGGATGATAGCCGCCCACTTTTGGTATCCGCCTCAGCTACTTCCGCTCGTCGAGGTATGCGGGATGCCTGGCACGAGCCCACACGTAGTCGAACGCACGTGCCGCCTCCTGCGAGGCGCCGGCAAGGACCCAGTCGTAATCGATCGAGAGATCGACGGCTTCATTGGCAACCGCCTCCAGTTCGCGCTGCTGCGCGAGGCTTGGGCGTTATGGGCCGAGGGGGTCGCCTCAGCCTCGGCAATCGATGCGGTCGTCCGACAGAGCATCGGCCGGCGACTCGGTATCACGGGACCGCTCGAGTCGGCCGACCTCGCAGGGATCGAGACGATGGTTTCGTTTGCGCGGTTCCTTCAGCCAACGCTCGACGTCTCTGACCAGCCACCCGAGCGCGTCACCGCGCTAGCGTCGAGCCACCCTGAAAAGGGACTCGGGGGCGTTCGCGGATTCGATGCAGGTGCGGTCGCCCACTTACTTCAAGCGCGCCGGGACGAGCTCTTTCGATGGCTTCTCGAGCGTCCCGCGCCCACGCAACTCGACACCTGACGGGCGTGTTCTGGAGTCGCGCCTGATCGCACCGTTTGTCGCCGGCGTTGCTGTACGAAGTTAGGAGACCGAGAGCGAGGCGCAGTCCAGCGTTGACTCCTTGCATCCGATCGGTGCGCTCGAGAATTTCGATGGGGCAAATCGCCTCGACCACCCCTATATAGGACAGATGTTGTTCGAGGGGTCTGACGCAGAGTTGATCCAGTCGGCGAGGGACGGCGACGGTTCCGCCTTCGCCCAACTGCTTCGACCCCAGTACACGGCAGCCTTCCGGGTGGCATACGGGCTGCTCCATAACGTCGACGACGCCGAAGACGCCGTTCAGGAGTCGGCCTTCACCGCCTGGAAGAAGCTCGGCAACATCCGCGAAGGATCACAGCTGCGGCCGTGGTTCCTGGCTATCGTGGCCAACCACTGCCGAAGCGTCGCCAAGAGCCGCCGGTGGTCGATTGTGCCGGCGGAGCGCCGCCAGGAAGAGGCGCCGT
>VBIA01000060.1 GCA_005879985.1 Chloroflexota bacterium
ATCGTCCCGCGCGTGCGCGGTCGCGAGCGACACGTCCCGATGCATGAGGTGCTGGCCGAGTGCAGTCAGGCCATCGCCGATGGGGCACGAGAGATCGTCCTGCTGGGACAGAACGTCGACGACTACACCGACCCCGGCGGGCGTGGCGGGATGGCCGCGCTGGTGCGCGAAGTCGAGAGGCTGCCCGGCTTGAGGCGCCTCCGCTTCATGACCTCGCATCCACAGGATCTCGAGCCCGAGCTCCTGGAGGTCATGGCCGCGAGCAATGTCGTCTGCCGCGAGCTGCAGCTGCCGGTCCAGTCGGGCGACGACCTGATCCTCCGGCGCATGGCGCGCGGCTACCAGACGCGCCACTACCGGGCGACCATCGAGCGCGCGCGGGCGTTGATGCCCGACATCGGGCTCGCGACCGACGTGATCGTCGGCTTTCCAGGCGAGACCGAAGAGGCTTTTCAAAACACCCGGCGATTGCTCGAGGACATCGAGTTCGACGTCGTGCACCTGGCCATGTATTCGCCAAGACCTGGCACTTACGCCGCGGCAAAGATGCCCGATGACGTCCCCGACAGCGAAAAGCTGCGAAGGCTCAACGACCTGCTGGCTTTGCAGCGGGAGATCGCCGCGCGCAAGACGGCTCGCTGGATCGGGCGTGAGGTCGAAGTCCTGGTCGAAGGCCGGGACGAACTGGGTCGCCCGTATGGACGCATCCGGCAGGGCAAGCGCGCGGTGGTGCTCGGCCATGCCGAACCAGGAACCCTGGTCGACATCCGCGTGATCCAGGCCACCGCTGGTCAGCTGACGGGCACTCGAGCGGCGTGAACGCCCCCACCCAACCCTCCCCCCAAGGTGGGGAGGGAGGTGCTCCGCTCACCCCGGTCATGAGGCAGTACCGGGAGGCGAAGCGCCAGCACCCCGACGGGATCCTCCTGTTTCGCCTTGGTGATTTCTACGAGATCTTTTTCGAGGACGCCGTTATGGCGGCGCCGATCATGGGTGTGACGCTCACGTCCCGTCCGCTCGGCAAGTCAGGGCGGGCGCCGATGTGCGGCGTGCCGCATCACGCGTGGCAGAGCTATGTCGGCAAGCTGCTGCGGGCGGGGCACAAGGTCGTGATCTGCGACCAGGTCGAGGCGCCGTCAGGCAAAGCGGTCGTCAGACGCGACATCACGCGCGTGCTTACTCCGGGCACGGTGGTCGAAGACGCCTACCTGGAGCCGGCGCGAGCCAACTACCTGGTCGCGGCGTGGACGCGCGGCGGCGAGGCCGGGCTGGCCGCATGCGACGTCTCGACCGGCGAGCTGCTGCTGTGTCAGATGCCGGGCGAGCGGCTCGCGGCCGAGCTGCAGCGGCTGGCGCCCTCAGAGCTGCTGACCCCACCGGACGTGGAGGAGTACCGATTCGATCCCGAGCGCGGCCGGCAGCGCCTGAAGGACCTCCTCGGAATCAGTTATCCCGCCTCCATCGGCGCGGCAGAGGCACCGCTCGCGATAGGAGCCGCGGGCGTTGTGCTCGAGTACCTCAAGACCAATCAGGCTCGGGTCGGACCGGAGTCCCTGACCGTTCGCACCTATTCGCCGGACGCGACGATGCCGCTCGACGCAGCCACGATCCGCAACCTGGAGCTTCCGGCGCTGGTCACCCTCATCGACCACACTGCGACCGCAATCGGCGCACGACGCCTGCGCGAATGGATGGGTGCGCCGTTGCGCGACGCCGAGTCGATTGAGCTGCGCCTCGCAGCAGTTGCCGAGCTCGTCTCCAACCCAGCACTGCGCGAAGGCATCCATCACGCGATGAACGGCGTTGGCGACCTGGAGCGCCTGAGCGCGCGTGCCACGCATGGTCGGGCCGGCTTGCGCGAACTGATGGCGCTGCGGCGTGCACTCGAGGCGCTCCCCGGCGTGCAGCGTGCGGTCGCGAGCTGCGAATCGCTGGTGCTGCGCGAGCACGCGGGCGAGATCACTCCGGCGCCGGAGCTGGCCGAGGTTCTACGTGCGGCCCTGGTGGAAGAACCTCCTGCGTCGCGAGACGGCGGGGCCATCAAGCCCGGGTTTGACGCAGAGCTCGACGCGATCCGCGATGCATCACGAGCCGCACGCGAGTGGATCGCGTCGCTGGAAACGACCGAGCGCGCACGCACCGGCATCCGCACGTTGAAGGTCGGCTTCAACAAGGTGTTCGGCTACTACATCGAGGTCAGCCACGCCAACACGGCCGCTGTCCCTGACGACTACACGCGCAAGCAAACGCTGTCGACCGCGGAGCGCTACGTGACAACGGAGCTCAGGGAGAAAGAGGCGGTCGTTCTCAGCGCGCAGGAGAAGATGAATGCCCGCGAGCTCGAGATCCTGCGCGAGCTTGGCGAGCGCGTTGCGGCGTCGAGCCCTCAGCTCCGCGCGACAGCGCGGGCCATCGGAACGATCGACGCTCTGACGAGCCTCGCGACCGCGGCCGCCAAGCTGGACTGGCGGCGCCCGGAGGTCAATGCCGGGGCCAGGCTCGTCATCAAAGCGGGCCGCCATCCGCTGGTCGAGCAGTCGCTGCCTGCGGGCGTATTCGTGGCCAACGACCTGGAGCTCGACCCGGACTCCGCGCAGATCGTCATCCTCACCGGGCCGAATATGGCCGGCAAGTCGACCTACCTGCGCCAGTCGGCGCTCATCGTCCTCCTGGCTCAGTGCGGCAGCTATGTGCCAGCGGAGCAAGCTGTTGTTGGGCTGGCCGACCGCATCTTCACGCGCGTCGGAGCGCACGATGACATCACCTCCGGGATGTCGACGTTCATGGTCGAGATGACCGAGACCGCCTACATCCTCAACCACGCGACGAAGTCATCCCTCGTGATCCTCGACGAGGTGGGGAGGGGGACTTCGACTTACGACGGCCTATCCATCGCGCAGGCCGTGGTCGAGCACCTGCACGAATCGTCGAGGCTCGGCTGCCGCACGCTGTTCGCCACTCACTATCACGAGCTCACCGCATTGGCCGCGCGGCTGCCGCGCGTGCGCAACGAGCGCGTTGAGGTGCTGGAGGAGGGCGAAACGGTGCGTTTCCTGCACCGCGTGGTGCCAGGTGGCGCCGACCGCTCGTACGGCATTCATGTGGCGGCGCTGGCTGGTCTTCCGGCCGCGGTCATCGCCCGGGCGCGGGACGTCCTGACCGAGCTGGAGCGCCAGCGCCCGCTCGAGCCTGCGGAGCTGCAGCTGGGCTTGCCGATGGAGATGGCGCCCGATCCGCTGCGGAAGGAGCTCGAGGAGCTCGAGCCGGATTCGCTGAGCCCGCTGGAGGCGCTGCAGAAGCTGTACGAGCTGCGCTCGCGGCTCCACTCATGACCGGAATCCACAGGCTGCCGCAGGAGGTCGCGGACGCCATCGCCGCGGGCGAGGTGATCGAGAGGCCGGCCTCCGTCGTGAAGGAGCTGATCGAGAACGCGCTGGACGCGGAGGCGCGCCGCGTCACAGTCGATGTGCGCGGGGCGGGACGGACGTCGATCCGGGTCAACGATGACGGCTCCGGGATCGAGGCAGGCGAGCTGCGCCTCGCGTTCGTTCGTCACGCGACCAGCAAGGTCGCCGCGCTGCCCGACTTGAACGCGATCACCACGCTCGGGTTCCGCGGCGAGGCGCTGGCCAGCATCGCGGCCGTTGCCGACGTCGAGTCCTCCAGCGGTGGCGCGCGCATCCATCTGCGCGCGAGTGAGGTGCTCGAGCAGGGGGCGGGACCGCTGCTGCCCGGCGTGAACATCGAGGTGCGGGATCTGTTCGCCAACGTTCCGGCCCGGCTGAAGTTCCTGAAGTCGGACGCCACCGAGGTCGCCGCGATCAGGGACACCGTCGCGTCATATGCACTGCTTCACCCGCAGGTGAGATTCCAGCTCACGATCGACGGTCGGGCCGCACTCAGCACGTCAGGGGATGGGGACAGGCGTCGCGCTTCTGCTGCGGTGCATGGTGCCGCGGTGGCTAAGGAGATGCTCGAGATCGTCGGCCTGCCGCTGATCAAAGGCATCGTGTCGCAGCCACGCGTAAGTCGTGGCAGCCGCGACTGGATAGTGCTGGCGGTGAACGCGCGACCCATCGCGTCGCGCACGCTGCTGTACGCGCTGGAGGAGTGCTACCAGGGACGCCTGGAGCGAGGACGCCACCCGGTGGCGGTGCTCGACATCGGCATCGACCCCGAGCTGGTGGACGTCAACGTGCACCCGGCCAAGCGCGAGGTCCGCTTTCGTGACGAGAACGCGGTGTTTGCCGCGGTCCAGCGCGCGGTGCGCGCGGCGCTGGGTGGCAGCGAGCCGTTCTTCTACCGCGCTTCATCCGCGGCCGTGGCGACTGGCACCTTCAGCGCCGGCGGCGTGGAAGCACCTGCTCTCGCCGGCGTGGCGGTGCAGGACCTGGTGACACGCGAGGCGCCGGCGGAGGCGCCGCTCCGCCCGCTGGGCCAGATCGGGCAGGGATACATCGTGGCCGAAGGTCCGCAGGGCCTCGTGCTCGTGGACCAGCACGCGGCTCATGAGCGAATCCTCTACAACCGCCTGCTGGCGCGACTGCGCGATGGAAGGGGCATGACCCAGCCGCTTCTAATGCCTGCGGCGATCGACGTCGAGCCCGCCTTGATGGCGGCGGCGTCGGATCACGCTACACAGCTGGCGGCGCTCGGCCTGGAGCTCGAAGAGTTCGGACCGCGCAGCCTGCGTATCACCTCGATCCCCACCGAGATGCCAGTGAGCCGCGCCACCAAAGCCGTGCAGGAGACGCTGGCGGCGCTGGCTGAGAATCGCTCCGACGACGCGATCGAGAAGGCTGCAGCCGAGCTCGCATGTCACTCCGCGGTCCGATTCGGCGACGTGCTGGACGTTGCCGAGCAGCGCCGCCTGCTGACCGACCTCGAGCAGGCCGAGGAATCGATCACGTGCCCTCACGGGCGGCCGACGCGCCTGCTGGTGGACTGGCAGGAGCTGACGCGACACTTCCGGCGGAACTACTGACCGCTCAACCACCTGTCATCGTCGTCGTCGGGCCGACAGGGATCGGCAAGACGTCGGTCGCGTTCGAGCTGGCGCAGCGGCTGAACGGCGAGGTCGTGGTCGCCGACTCGCGCCAGGTCTACCAGATGCTCGACATCGCGACCAACAAGCCTTCGCCCGAGCAGCGGCAGCGAATCCACTACCACATGATCGACTTCGTCGATCCGAAGCTCACGTTCAACGCGGCGCAGTACGTTGAACGCGCGCGCGCCGCCGTCGACGACATCATGGGCCGCGGCAAGGTGCCGATCGTCGAAGGCGGCACGATGCTCTACGTCGACGCGCTGACCGAGGGCTTCAGCCTCGCAGGCGTGCCGCCGAATGCGCAGCTGCGACGGCAGCTCGAGCTGCTCGACGCGAGCGCCATGCGTCAGCGCCTGCTCACGCTGGATCCCGATCCAGGCGTCGACCTCCAGAACCCCGTCCGCATGATCCGCGCGATCGAGCTGCTCGAAGCAGTTGGGCCACCCCTGCGCCAGCTCCGTCAGCGCAAAGCGCCGCCGTGGCCCGTTGCCCGGGTCGGACTGCTAGCCAGGCTCGACGTCATCGATCGACGGCTCGCCGAGCGCAGCCGGTCGCAGGTCGCGCGCGGCCTCATCGCCGAGACCCAGGCGGCGCTCGATGCCGGCGTGCCCGCAAGTGCCGCCGTGCTCACAGGCATCGGTTACGCCGAAGCGCTGGCCCACCTCCGCGGTGAGGTCACGTTGGAGGACCTGCCCGACGTGATGGCAGCATCGAATCGTCGGTATGCGCGCCGGCAGATGCGCTGGTGGCGGCGCGACGTACGCATCAGATGGTTCGAGATCGAGCCCGACCCGGTGCCCGCTATCCTCAACTACGTTGAGAGCAACTAAGGCCGCGGGCGCCAAGCGACTGGGCTTGATACCGCCATATCTCTTCGCCGAGATCGACCGCAGGGTCCAGGAGAAGAAGCGTTCCGGCATCGATGTCATCTCGCTCGGCATCGGCGATCCCGACCTGCCCACGCCCAAGCGGATCGTGAGCGTCCTGCAGGAGGCCGCGGCCGACGCCGACAACCATCGCTATCCGTCTTACTTCGGGCTGGCCGAGCTGCGCGGCGCCATCGCCAACTGGTACCGCGATCGATTCGATGTCGCGCTCGATCCCCAGACCGAGGTCCTGCCGACGCTCGGCTCGAAGGACGGCATCAGCCATGTGCCGCTCGCGCTGGTCGATCCAGGCGACATCGTTCTGGCACCGGACCCGGGCTACACGGTCTATGTCACCGGCGCCCTGATGGCGGGCGCCGAGCCCTACACGATGCCTCTGAAGCCCGAGAGCGAATGGCTGCCCGACCTGGACGCGATCCCGGACGAGGTGGCGCAGCGCGCGCGCTTGATGTGGCTCAACTATCCGAACAACCCGACTGCGGCTGTCGCGGACCGGAAGTTCCTGACCCGAGCGGTGGATTTCTGTCGCGAGCACGGGATAGTGCTGTGCCACGACGCACCGTACTCGGAGATCGCGTTCGACGGCTACCGGCCGCTGAGCCTGTTCGAGATTCCAGGCGCCAAGGACGTAGGGCTCGAGTTTCACTCGCTGTCCAAGACCTTCAACATGACCGGCTGGCGGCTGGGCTGGGTTTGCGGTCGGGCCGACCTGATTGCGTTGGTCGGACAGCTGAAGACCAACATCGACTCGGGCGTCTTCCAGGCCGTGCAGTGGGCCGGAATCGAGGCGCTGAACGGCGGGGAAGAGGAGACGCGCGCTGCCTGCGAGGTCTACGCGCGCCGCCACCGCCTGGTGGCCGACACGCTCAACTCGTTGGGCTGGAAGATCACCCCTCCGCGCGCGACCTTCTATGTGTGGGCGCCGGTTCCCGACGGGTATGACTCGATCGGATTCGCATCGCACGTGCTGGACGAGGTGGGCGTCAACATCACGCCGGGAGTCGGCTTTGGCGCGCACGGCGAGGGCTACTTCCGGCTTTCGGTCACGTCGCCGGGCGCGCGCCTGGCTGAGGCAATGAAGCGTACCTGGTCGGGGTGCTGCTCCCGGGCGGAACGGACGACCTGGTGCGTGAGCAGATGGCAGAGCTCGCCGAGCTGGCGCGAACGGCCGGCGCTGAAGTCGTTGGAACGGACCTGCAGCGCCGTGCCGAGATCGAGCCTTCGCATTTCATCGGCGCCGGCAAGGTCGACACCTTGCGCGAGATGGTGCTCGAGGGTGCGTTCGACATGCTCGTGTGCAATGAAGACCTGAGCCCCCGGCAACAACGCAACCTCGAGGGCTCGCTCAAAGTGCGCGTGTTCGATCGCACCGAGGTCATCCTCGAGATCTTCGCCCTGCATGCGCGTACGCATGAAGGTCGCCTGCAGGTCGAAGCGGCGCGACTGCATCACCTGCTGCCGCGCCTGATCGGTGCTTACTCGTATGACCGCCAGGTGGGCGGCATGCGTGGCGGCGTGGGCGCCCGCGGTGGCCCGGGCGAGCAGCAGATCGAGACCGAGCGCCGGCGCATCCGCAAGCGCATGCGCGACCTGGATCGTGAGATCGAGCAGGTGCGGGGCCAGCGGCACCAGCAGCGAACCGGCAGGCGACGCGCCGAGCTGCAGACGGCCGCGATCGTCGGCTACACCAACGCGGGCAAGTCGACGCTCCTCAACGCGCTGACGGGCGCCAGAGTGCGCGCCGAGCACAAGCTGTTCGCGACGCTCGACCCGACCACGCGCCGGCTCGATCTGCCCACGGGGCGGCAGGTGCTGCTGACCGACACAGTCGGTTTCATCCAGAAGCTGCCCACCGACCTGGTGGCGGCGTTCCGGGCCACGCTCGAGGAGGTCACCGAGGCCGACATCGTGATCCAGGTCCTGGACGCGAGCTCACCTGTCGTGGAGGAGCAGGCCGCCACCGTGGAGGAGGAGCTCGCCGAGCTAGGCGCCGACGACAAGCCGCGGGTGGTGGCGCTGAACAAGGTCGACTTGCTGGGACCGGCGCAGCGCCGCCGCGCGGTCGCGGCTGTGGCGCAGCGCTATCCGGGAGTGGTTCCGATATCGGCCATCAATCGCGGTGGCTTCGGGCCGCTGCTGGAGGCGATCGACGAAGCGAGCCGTGGCGAGACCGTGAGCCTCGAGCTGCTCGTGCCGTACGGCAGCGAGGGTGTGCTGGCTTCACTCCGCCGGATCGGCGGGGTGGACAGGACCGAGTACGACGACCGAGGCACGCGCGCCTGGGGCTGGGCGCCTCGGCATGCCGCCGCCCGATTCGAGCCCTACAGCGCCGCCGCCCGTGCCGCTGCAGCCGTCAGCGGAACATACGGATCACGCCGCGGACGACGCCGACCAGGCTGACGTTGCTGGTGACGATCGGCTCGTAGGCCGGGTTCTCGGCGATGAGCTTGACGTGGCCGTTGCCGCGCTCGAAGCGCTTCACCGTGGCCTCGTTGTCGACCAGGGCGACGACGATCGTGCCGTTGGTCGCCTCCTGCTGCGGCTTCACGAGCACGAGGTCGCCGTCGAGGATGCCGGCGTTGATCATGCTGTCGCCGCGCACGCGGAGCAGGAAGTTGCCGTCCTGGGCCAGCTCGGACGAGAGGAGCACGTGGTCCTCGATGTTCTGCTCGGCCAGTATCGGGGCGCCGGCCGCGACGTTGCCCACGATGGGCACCGAGACCGCGTTGCGACGCTGCTTGTCGACGCTCTCGTCCTGCACTAGCTGCACCGTGCGCGACTTGCTTGGGTCACGCCTGATGAGGCCGCGCCGCTCGAGCTGGTTCAGGTGGTTGTGGACCGTGGAGCTGGAGCTCAGGCCCACCGCCTCGCCGATCTCACGCACGCTGGGCGGGTAGTTGCGGACTTTGTTCTGGTAGCGGATGTACTCGAGAATCCTGGCCTGCCTGTCGGTTAGCTGATCGGTCAATTTGGATGTCATCTCCGTATGTTTTTTGAGTTCCGGGAGGTCAAGCGAGGCCATGCTAGCACGCTTGCCGCCTCACTGCAAACCTTTGTTCGATGTCTTGACAGCCGAACGCCCGTTCGCTATTGTATCGAACGCATGTACGCCGCCGGTCTGTCCACCCGACCCCTGCGCTCCGCCCACCGCGGTGGCGGCCGCGTGCACGGGCTGGGGCGCTGGGTGCTGGTGACGGGCGCTCTGGTAGGAGCGAGCCTGGCGCTGGCCCGGGTGGCAGCCGGCGCTACTGCACCGGTCGGAGTGGTGGTGGTCCAGCCGGGCGACTCGCTGTGGTCGATCGCGGCTGCACGCTACCCGTCCGACGACACGCGGGAGCGCGTGGACGCCATGGAGCGGCTGAACGGGCTTTCGGGCCCGACGATCGTGGTGGGGGAGAGTTTGCTTCTGCCGCCTGGCCCTTAGCCCTCGCTAGGATCGGCGCCATGGCCGTTGTCATCTTGGTCACTCGAAAAGGTTGCCACCTGTGCGATGACGCCCTGCGCCTCCTCCACGAGCTCGGCGTCGAGCCTCAACTGGCCGACGTCGACGCGGATGATCGCCTCTTCCAGCTCTACGACTGGCGCGTGCCGGTCGTGCTCGTCCAAGGGGTCCCGGTCGCCGAAGGCCGGATCACCCGCGACCAGTTGCAGGCCGCCCTCGGCCCGTCGGGAGGAGGCCCAACCGCCGCCTGATCGCCTGAGTTAATGATTGCGATAATCAATGCTAAAGAAAGCCTAAGCTCGGTCAGCCGGCGGTGCTGTCGCGTCGTTTTGTGCGCAAAAACACTGAATGCCCGCCCGAAAACCTGCTTTTGTGCACAAACGCACGTTTATGCGGAGCGCTGGAGCGCCGGCGCGGCGTCCAGGCCCCTCAGGAAGACTTCCAGCGGCAGCGCCGCCGACTCGAAGTCGGC
>VBIA01000178.1:0-29259 GCA_005879985.1 Chloroflexota bacterium
ACGACCCAGCGGTCACCAGGTTGCGCGCGAAGCAAGAACGTAACTGCCTGACCACACTTTTCCTCGCGCAGGGCGTGCCGATGCTGCTCATGGGTGACGAGCTCGGCAGGACGCAGAAGGGAAACAACAATGCGTACTGCCAGGACAACGAGCTGTCGTGGGTCAACTGGGATCAGGTTGACGGGGAGCTGCTGGAGGTCATGCGCTGGCTGATCGGGCTGCGACGCAATCACCCCGTGTTTCGCCGGCGTCGCTGGTTCCAGGGCCGTCCGATTCGCGGCACTGTGGATATTGGTTGGTTCAAGCCGAGCGGAAAGCTGATGACCGACAAGGACTGGGTAGCCGGGCATGAGCGCTCGCTAGGGGTCTTTTTGAACGGAGGAGCAATCCCGGGCCACGACGAACGCGGGCAGCCTCTCTCAGATGATTCGTTTCTCCTCGTGTTCAACGCCCATTCGCGGGAGGTCAAGTGGACGCTGCCCAAGCAGTACGGCGGTCCCTGGAAGCTTCTCTACGACACCGAGCGGCTGCAGCCTGAGCCAGAAGCGCGAACCGTCAGCGATGTGGTGCGGACAGCCGGTCGATCCGTGCTGGTCCTGCAGCGGTCCTGACCCTCTTATACAGTTGGAAATGGTCGGGGAGGCGGGATTTGAACCCGCGACCCCCTGGCCCCCAGCCAGGTGCGCTTCCGGGCTACGCCACTCCCCGACGGAATTAGTAATCGTACCCGGGGCCCGTAATCGCTACCCGACGCCGTAGGCCACCAGCCCGCGATGCGTCGACGAGAAACCCGCTTCTCGCAGCAGCGGCGCCAGGCGCGATTCCGTTACCGGCATTCCATCCACCTTCTGGATCTCGATGCGTCTGCCGGCGGTGCCGACGCCGATGAGCGCCTGCATGTGCTCGACGCCGGCATCGCCATGCGTCAGCAAGCTCTTGCCGCCGCGCTCCAGGTAAAGGACCAGAGCACCGCCGTCGAGCACGCAGTACGCGCCGGCGGCTCGCGCCATGCGGCCGTCGGAGTCCGGCCACGGCAGCACCAGGCCGTAGCCGTTCGCCGGGTCCGTGGCCGCGAGCGCGACGATGCGGCCGCCCGACTCGCGCAGCGTTCGGAGGCGATCCACCGCGCCTGGCAGCGCGAACTGCGAGCCTCCAAGCCCTTCCACGAAGTAGCCGCGGCGGATGCGGCCCGACTCCTCCATCGCCCGCAGGACCGGGTACAACCCGGCGAATCCGCCGGGCCATCCCTCGACCACTACCGCATCGCGCGTCAGCACACCGTGCCGCTGCAGCAGCACGCCGGCCTCGGAATGCAGGCGCTCCGTGGGGCTCGCGCCTGCGCCCACCAGGGTCGACACTAGCGACCAGCGCCCGGCGGCCCGCGGCTGCGTGAGCCGGGGCAGACGCGGACGGCGCGACGGCCGCCGGTTCGCCGGGCCGATCAGGCGCAGCGGGGCGAACGTGTCGTTGGTGACCTCACCCAACCAGACCAGGTCCCACAGCGCGTCGAGGAGCTCGTCTTCGTTGCCGCCGCCGCACGCGTTGTACACGTCGCGGAAGAAGCTCGCGCCACGCGCGCCAAGGTGCTCGCGGATGCGCTCGTGCAGCGCGGTGGTCGGTCGATCAGGGGCAGGCTCGGGCGCCAGCCGCGGAGCGTCGCCGCGCAGGTACAGCGCGACGCGCCCATCGTTTGTACCCAGCGAACCGCGTCCAACCCACACCACGTCGCCCATCGAAACGAGCTCGTCCAGCAGGCGCGGGTTGTAGTTGGCGACTCGGCTCGCGATCACGTCGCGCTCGATGACGCTTGCCGGCAACGCCAGGCCCTGGAGCTGGAACACGACCTCGAGCAGCCGGTCGCTTCCAGACGCGCGCGAGCCGATTCCGTGCCACTCGGGCAGGAAACGCGCCAGCGCTTCCGGCGGCACCGACTCCACCTCGCGTCGCAGCGCCGCGAGCGATCGCCTGCGGAGCATGCGAAGCACATCGGGATGGCAGTGCTCGCGTCCGTGCGCGGCGGGCCGGAACTCGCCCGCGATGACATCGCCGCGAGCCACCAGCTCGCCCAGAGCCGGCCCTACGCTCGACTCGGGCACTCCCCACCGCGCGGCCACGTCCGCGGCAACAAATGGAATGTGCGTCCGCGCGTAGCGGCGGATCAGCGACTGCATCGGCTCCTTGCCGGGATCGAGAAACGCTTCCGGGAGTCCGATGGGCAGGCCGACCCCCAGCGCCTCGCGGTATTTGCCTGCATCCTCCGCGGCGACCCACCGAGACTCGCCCGCCACGCGCACCGAGACCGCGCGGCGCGCGCGCTCGAGCTGGCCCAGCCACTCATCGCTGACGCCGCGAGCGGCCGCTTCGGCGTCGCTGAGGTCGCCGAGCCGGACCAGCAGGTCGTGAGCCTCGTCGACGTCACGCGGAAAGCGCTCGGACAGCAGGCCTTGCAGCTCGAGCTCGACCTGGGCTATCGACTCGGGGTCGAGCAGCTCGCGAAGGTCCTCGCTGCCGAGCAGCTCGGCTAGCAGGTCGCGGTCGAGAGTGAGTGCCTGGGCTCGGCGCTCGGCCAGCGGCGCGTCGCCCTCGTACATGAACACCGCCACATAAGAGAAAAGGAGAGACGACGCGAACGGCGAAGCACGCTCGGTGTCGACTGCGACCACGCGCACCTCGCGTGAGCGGATGCGCCGCAGGAAATCGGTGAGCGCGGGCATGTCGAAGTGGTCGCTCATCACCTCGCGCCACGTCTCGGCCAGGATCGGGAAGTCCGGATACTTGCCGGCAACCTGCAGCAGACCAGCGCTGCGCATACGCTGCTGCCAGAGCGGCGTGCGCTGGCCAGGCCGGCGTCGCGGGAGCAGCAGCGACCGCGCCGCGTTCTCTCGGAAGTGCGCGGCGAACAGCGCCGACGCCGGCAGCTGGGCGGAGACGAGCTCCTGCACCTCTTCCGGCTCCAGGATCAGCTCCTCGAGCGACGGCGGCGATTCGACGTCAGGGAGGTGGAGGGCGATGCCGTCATCGGTCCACAGCGCGCGGACGTTGACCGACAGGCGTTCCTGGAGGCGAGCCTCGAGAGCCAGCGCCAGCGGTGCGTGCACGCGACTGCCGAGCGGCGTGTGCAAACAGACGCGCCAGTCGCCGATCTCGTCGCGAAAGCGCTCGACGACGACTGTGCGATCGTCGGGTACGGATCCTGTTGCCGCTGCCTGCTCGTCCAGATACGCGAGCAGGTTCTTGACCGCGCGGTCGTCGAAGCCGGCTCGCTCGCGCAGCCGTTTCTGCGCGGTGGCCGAATCGGAGCTCCTCAGCTCGCGCACCATCTTGCCCAGCGCGAGGCCGAGCTCGGCCGGGCGGCTGGGCGCGTCCGCCTTCCAGAACGCGATCTTGCCCGGCTCGCCAGGTGCAGGCGTCACCAGCACCTGGGACGGGGTGATCTCGGCGATTCGCCACGTGGATGCGCCGAGCACGAACGTCTCGCCGACCCGGCTCTCGTACACCATCTCCTCGTCGAGCTCGCCGACGCGCCGTCCGTCGTCGAGGAGGTTCACCGTGTACAGGCCGCGGTCGGGGATCGTGCCGGGGTTGGTGACCGCCAGCTTCTGCGCTCCCGCGCGACCGCGGACGGTGGCCGCGATGCGGTCCCACACGATCCGCGGCCTCAGCTCGATGAACTCGTCGGATGGGTAGCGGCCGCTGAGCATGTCCAGCACCGACTCAAAAGCACGAGGCCCGAGCTCGCTGTACGGATAGGCCCGCCGCACCACCGCCGCCAGCTCGTCGACCTTCCATTCGTCCATCGCGCACATCGCCACGACCTGCTGCGCGAGCACGTCCAGCGGCCGCCGTGGCACGACTGTCGACTCGATGCGTCCGTCGAGCATGCCCTCCACGACAGCCGCGGCCTCCAGCAGGTCGCCGCGGAACTTCGGAATCACGACTCCCTTCGAGACCTCGCCCACAGAGTGACCGGCGCGCCCGATGCGCTGGATGCCGGACGCGACACTCGGCGGGGCTTCGACCTGCAGCACCAGGTCGACCGCGCCCATGTCGATGCCGAGCTCGAGCGTCGACGTGGCGACGAGGCCGCGAAGGGTCCCTGCTTTCAGCTGGTCCTCGATGAGCAGTCGCTGCTCGCGCGCGATCGACCCGTGGTGCGCTCGTACGAGGTCTTCGCCCGCCAGCTCGTTGATGCGCGCCGCCAGGCGCTCCGACAGGCGTCGCGAGTTGACGAAGACGATCGTCGAGCGATGCGCCTGGATCAGCTCGAGCAGTCGCGGGTAGATCGCGGGCCAGATGCTGTTGAGGGTGCGGCCCGTCTCCTCCTCCGCGGAGAGTCGCGACATGTCCTCGACCGGGACCTCGACGCGCACCTCCATCGTCTTCAGCCGGCCGGCGTCGACGATGGCCACCTCGCGGCCGGCGCCGCCGAGGAATCGCGCGACCTCCTCCAGCGGCCGCTGCGTCGCCGACAGGCCGATGCGCTGCGGCTCCGCCTTCGTGATCGCGCACAGCCGTTCGAGGCTCAGCGCCAGGTGCGAGCCTCGCTTGGTGGCGGCGACGGAATGGATCTCGTCGACGATGACCCAGCGGACCGATGCGAGGATGCGGCGCGCCGCGCTGGTGAGCAGCAGGAAGAGAGATTCCGGCGTGGTGATGAGGATGTCCGGCGGATGTCGCTCCATCGAGCGGCGCGCGTCGGCCGGCGTGTCGCCGGTGCGAATGGCCGCGTTGATGTCCGGCGGCGCCGCGCCTGACGCCTCGAGCTGCCTGCCGATGCCCACCAGGGGCGAACGCAGGTTGCGGTCCACGTCATGGGCGAGGGCTTTCAGCGGCGACACATACAGGACACGGCACCGCTCCGCCTCAGGCGGCACCGGCTCTGACATGAGGCGATCGAGGCACCAGAGGAAGGCGGCCAGCGTCTTGCCGCTGCCCGTCGGCGCGGCCATGAGGGCGTGGCGCCCGCCGGCCACCTGCTGCCAGCCCCGCTCCTGGACGTCCGTGGGCTGGGCGAAAGCGGAGCGAAACCAGTCCCGAGTAGGCGCCGAAAAGAGGTCAAGAGACGTCCCCACGCAGACAAGTTTGACGGCTTTTGGATCTACAAACAAGTGTTCGTTAACAGCCTGGCCGCATACGATCTCGGAGGCAGATTGATCGACCCGCAGCTCTATCTCGACGTCATGGCCAACTTCCCGTCCGGGGTGGTCGTCGTCACGGCCTACGGGCCTGACGGCCTTCCGCGCGGCCTTACCGTGAGCGCTTTCTGCGCCGTGTCGCTGGACCCTCCGCTGGCGCTGGCGTGTATCGCCAAAAACTCCAACACGCTGCCGGCGGTGCAGCACACAAACGGCTTCACCGCCAACATCCTGGCCACGGGCCGGGAGCAGCTCGCGCGGCGGATGGCCACGAAGCTCTCTGACAAGTTCGACGGCATCGCCTGGGCGCGCACCAAGTCCGGACTCGGCGGCCCGGTCATGGAAGAGGACGCGGCCGCTTACGCCGTGTGCACGCTGCAGCAGACGATCGAGGCGGGCGACCACTGGATCCTCATTGGCGACGTGATCGACGGCGGCCACCTGCCGGGCGTCACGCCGATGGTCTACAGCCGCCGCGAATATCGGCCTCTCTGATGCGGCAGGCGCTGATCACCGCCGGCCTCCTGGTGCCGCTGGGGCTCGACACCTTCGCGCTGGCCGCCGCCCTCGGGCTGGCCGGACTGACCGGGCGAGACCGCCTTCGTGTCGCGCTCGTCTTCACGGCGTTCGAAGCCGGCATGCCGATCCTTGGCGTTCTCGTCGGGCGCGTCGCGGGCGGCTTCCTCGGCCAGTGGGCCGGCTACGTCGGGATCGCGTTCCTGTTCGTCGCGGGCGCGTTGCTTCTGAGACCTTCGGCCGACGAAGAAGGCGAAAAGCGCCGGCTGAAGCTGCTCGCCCGAGCGCGCGGCCTCGCCATCCTGGACCTGGGCCTCGGCATCAGCGTCGACGAGCTCACCATCGGGTTCAGCGCCGGACTGCTCGGCCTGTCGCTGCTCGTGACCGTGATCTGGGTGGGCGTGCAGGCGTTCATCGCCTCACAGGTCGGCTTGCGCATGGGCGCGCGGGTCGGCGAGAAGATCCGAGAGCGCGCTGAATGGGTCGCCGGCGTTGCGCTCATCGCGGTGGCCCTCGTGCTGCTCGTGCTGCGAATCGTCGGCGCTTAGAGCGTTGGCGAAGGCCACGACGGCACCAGCTGCGTGATTCCGGTCGACAGGATGTACAGCTGGTTGGTCAGCAGCAGCAATCCCATCACAACCAGCACCCCGGCCGACGCGTAGTCGATGACGCGACGATGGCTGTTGACGTACAGAACCAGCGGTCGGGCTTTCTCCAGCACCAGCGCAACCGCCAGGAATGGGACGCCGAGCCCGAGACAGTAGGCCACCATCAGCGCGAGACCCTGGCCTGTGGTGCCCGCGGTGACCGCGGAGCTCAGCACAGCACCTAGCGTGACTCCGATGCAGGGCGTCCAGCCGCTCGCGAAGCCCAGACCGAGCAAGAAACCGCCGGCGGCGCCACCGCCCGACGGCGCTGTCGACATGACTCGATACTCGCGATCCAGGAACGGAATTCGGATCAAGCCCGCGACATGCGCGGCCATCACGATCACGATCACGCCCGCCACAACCGGCACGTACCCGCGAATCGGCTGCACCGCGAGAGAGAACAGATAGAAGAAGGCGATGAAGATCAGGGACAGGCCGGCCACGAACGCGAGGCCCGCGGTCGCCACGGACATCGAGCCGACCCGCCCTGCTCGCGAGCCCAGGTAGGCCACATACGCCGGAACAAGCGGCAGCACGCATGGCGAAACGAACGACACCAGGCCGGCGAGCACTGCGACGGCGGGGCTGACCGAGTCGAGGCTGCCGGCCGCCGGCATCAGCCGCCGGCGGCTGGGCTCGCGTGCCTTGCCGACTGTCTTGCTGTTTGGGCGATCGCGTCGGCCACATCGCCCCACGTGCTCGGCGGCATGTTGTGGCCTGCGCCGGCGAACTCGAGGTAGCGAGCCCCCGGCACCGCCGCCGCCACGCGCCGGCCGTTCTCGGGTGGAACGAGCGGATCGTCGGCGCCGTGCACGACGAGCGTCGGCACTTTGACCGATTTCAACGCAGGGATCCTGGTTTTGGAGGCGAGGATCGCCACGAGCTGCCGCCCGAACCCGAGCGGGTAGTAGGACCGGTCATAGAGACGCTCGACCTTGGCCCGCTCCGCCTCGAGGTCGAACGGGTTCTGCACTCCGGCGAACACGCGTCGCGACTCGACGCCGAAGGCGATCATCTCCTCGCGGGTCGGACCAGGCTTGCGCACGAGAAACGCGCCTGCCTCGGGAGTCGGCGGGATCGCGTCGTGTCCGCCTGGCCCCGACATGATCGAGGTCAACGAAAGCGTGTGGTCGGGATGATTGATCGCGACAAGCTGCGCGATGAAACCGCCCATCGACGCGCCGACGATGTGCGCCGCCGGGACGTGGAGGGCGTCGAGCACGCCCGCGGCGTCGTCCGCAAGGTCGTCGAGCGAGTACGCAGGCTGCGGGTTGCCAGCGTACGCAGCGGCGATGTCGGCCGGCCCCGCGGACTCCATCCTGGAAGAGAGGCCGGAGTCGCGATTGTCGTAGCGGATGACGTAGAAGCCGCGCTTCACCAGCTCGTCGACGAAGCCCTCATCCCACGTGGTGAGCTGGGCGCCGAGGCCCATGATCAGCAGCAGCGGCTGGTTCTTTGGGTCTCCGTCGACCTCGTACTCGATCTCGAGACCGTTGGCCTTCAGTCGTGCCATCCGGCTTCAATCCTAGTGTCCCGCTAAATTAGAAAATCGTGAGCACAGCCCTGCCCGCTCGCTCCGAGGTGGACAGGCGCTTCACGTGGAAGAGCGAGGCCATCTTCGCCGACGCGGATGCGTGGGAGGCCGCGGTCGCCGGCATCCTGGCCGCGCTGCCCGACCTGGTCGAGTTCAAAGGCCATCTCGCCGACTCGCCGGACATGCTGGCCGACTGGTTTGAAGCCTCCGAGAAGGTCCAGCGCGTCATGGACAAAGTCCGCGTCTACACCAACATGGAGTATTCCTGTGACGCCGGCGACCAGGGCGCCGCGGCGAGAGCCGATCGGGCGCGCTCAGTTTCCGCTGAGCTGCAGGCGGCGATGTCCTTCGCTGTGCCAGAGCTGATCGCGATCGGATTCCCGACGCTGCACGCGTGGGTCGCCTCCACCCCGCGGTTGTCCCATTTCGGCCACCACTTCGAGCGGCTGGAGAAGCTCAGCTCGCACGTCCGGCCGGCCGAGGTCGAGGAGGTGCTGGCGCATGTTGCGGACCCGCTGAGCAGCGCGCTGGCCGTGCACGGCGTGTTCGCCAACACCGACATGCAGTTCGACCCCGCGACCGGAGCCGATGGGCCCGAGGAGGTCGCGCAGGGGACGATTGGAGCGCTGCTGACGAGCGCAGATCGCGAGACCCGTCGGACCGCGTACGAGAACTACGCGGACGCGCACCTCGCGGCCAAGCACGCCCTCGCCGCCAACCTCGCGGCCGGTGTGAAGCGCGACGTGTTTTTCGCGCGCGCTCGTCGTTTCACGTCATCGCTGGAAGCGGCCCTGACGCCGAATCACATCCCTCCCGACGTGTTCCACAGCGTCATCCGCGCATTCCGCGACAACGTCGGCACTTGGCACCTCGGGTCGCCGATCACGGTGCCCTACGAGCAGTCGGTCGAGTGGATCGCCGAGGGCGTCAGCCCGCTGGGCGAGGAATACGTGAATGTGCTGCGCCGCGGCGCGCTCGAGGACCGGTGGGTCGACATCTATCCGAACAAAGGCAAGCGCATGGGCGCGTTTTCCACGGGTTCTCCCGACACGCCGCCTTTCATCTTCATGAGCTACAACAACGACATCTACTCGATGAGCACGCTGGCTCACGAGCTCGGCCATTCGATGCACTCGTACTACGGCCGGCGCACACAGCCCTTCGTCTATTCCAACTACGGGCTGTTCCAGGCAGAGGTCGCGTCCAACATGCACCAGGCGCTCACGCGACATCACCTGCTTGAGACGAACCACGATCCGAACTTCCAGATCGCGGTCATCGAGGAAGCGATGTCCAACTTCCACCGCTATTTCTTCATCATGCCGTCGCTAGCACGGCTGGAGCTGGAGATCCACGAACGCGTCGAGCGAGGCGGCGCGATCACGGCCGGCTACCTCAACGACCTGATGGCCGACCTGATGGGCGAGGTCTACGGCAAGGAGGTCGACATTAGCGGTGCCGATCGCGATCGCGCAGGCTCGACGTGGGCGCAGTTTCACACCCACCTCTACAACAACTTCTACGTCTACCAGTACGCGACAGGCATCGCGGGCGCGCATCACCTCGCTGAGCGCGTCGCGGCCCGAGCGCCGGGCGCCGCCGATTCCTACATCGCCTTCCTCAGGAGCGCGGGCTCGATGTACCCGCTCGAAGGCCTGCGCATGGCGGGCGTGGACATGTCGTCGCCCGAGCCGGTGCAGGCGGCCTTCGCGACGATGGCCGATTACGTGGGGCGGCTCGAGAAGCTGCTCCCCGAGAGCTAGCAGGCTGATGAAAAAGGGCGTCGAGAGCTGCGGCGCACAGGCGGCCCAGGCCAAGGAGGCGACGAGCACCGGAGCGAACGTATTGGAAATACCTGAGCGAGGAGCGCAGGAGCCGACGCCGGCCTGGGCCGAAATGGGCGTCGCAGATCCGACGATTACTTTTTCAGCGGCCTGCTAGAGCTCGAGCCGGTAGAGGTTCGACTCGCGCAGCTGGAATCCGAGGCGCGGATAAAGGCGGTTGGCCACCTCGCGCCAGCGCGCTGACTGCAGCTCGACGATCTCGGCGCCGCGCTCGCGCGCGACCTCTATGCAGCGGCGGACCAGTGCCTCCCCCACGCCCTTGCCGCGCGAGCTCTCGTCGACGACAACGTCTTCGATGCGCGCCTTGACGAATGCGGGAGTCGCGTAGACGAGCACGGCCGCCGCCCCAACGATGCCTCCGTCGTCACGCACTAACAGCAGGGTCGTTGCCCGATCGCCGATAACTCTGGACAGGCGCTCCATGCTGAGTGGCTCGAGCCGCGGGTTGAGCTGCGGCAGCAACGCGGTCAGCGCGTCGAGCAACTCCTGCGTCGCCTCGGTCGCAGCCTCGATGCGCATTGCCACAGACTAAGCGCCCGATGGAGCTGGAGCTGTCGGCGTTTCTCGTGCGCGGCGAGCCGATCCCTTACGCCGAGGCCATCAGGCGCGCGTTCAAACCATTTCGGATCGGCGACCCGTGGGGACCGGCGTGGAGCACCACCTGGTTTCGCGTGCGTGGGCGGGTGCCAGAGGGGTGGGCCGGCAAGCGTGCCGCCGTGGCGGTCGATCTCGGCTGGCACCTGCCCACCGGCTTCTCCTGCGAGGCACTGGCGTGGAAGGACGGCAGGCCGTGGCGCGGCGTCGACCCGAACCACAACCTGCTGCCCGTCCACGGATCGGAGTTCGACTTCTATCTCGAGGCCGCCGCCAACCCGCTGCCGACCCTGGCCGGCGCGGAGCCGGCGGTGTCGATGATCGAGCTCCGCGAGTCGCCGGACCCGCTGTTCGTCCTGAACCAGCTTGACCTGGTGCCGTGGCTGCCGCCTGGTGCAAGCCAGGCGCGTATCGACCTCGGAGCGCACGCCATCACCGCCGTCGGGCACGCGCACATCGACACCGCGTGGCTGTGGCCGCTGCGCGAGGTACGTCGCAAGTGCGCGCGCAGCTGGTCGACGCAGGTCGAGCTCATGGACAAGTACCCCGACTTCGTGTTCGCGTGCTCGCAGCCCGCGCAGTACGAGTGGGTGAAGGAGTCGTACCCGGACCTGTACCGGCGGATCAAGGAGAAGACGGCGGCGGGTCAGTGGGAGCCGGTCGGGGCGATGTGGGTGGAGGCCGACTGCAACCTGCCGTCCGGCGAGTCGCTGGTGCGCCAGCTTCTGCATGGCAAGCGGTACTTCATGCGGGAGTTCGGTTACGAGACGCGCATCCTGTGGCTGCCAGACGTCTTTGGATATCCCGGCAACCTGCCGCAGCTCATCAAGGAGTCAGGCTGCGACTACTTCCTGACTCAGAAGCTCTCGTGACAACGGCGACTTCAGCGCCGAGCAGCTTGAGCTCAGCGCGCGCAATTTCAAGGACGCCGCGACCTCGAACGGGTCTCTGTACCTGTTCGGTTACGGCGATGGAGGCGGCGGCCCGACCGCGGAGATGATCGAGTCCGCGCACGGATTCGGCGTGCCGATGGGCAAGGCGATCGACTTCTTCGACCGAGCCTCGGTCGATTCCCACGACCTCGCGACAGTTCGCGGCGAGCTGTACTTCGAGCTGCACCGCGGGACGTACACGACGCAGGCGCGGACGAAGAGGCTGAACCGCCGCGCTCAGGAGGCGCTGCGTGAGGCCGAAATGTGGTCGGTCGCCGCGGGCGGCGCTTATCCACGCGAGGAGCTGGACACAGCGTGGAAGAAGCTGCTGCTCAACCAGTTCCATGACATCCTTCCTGGCTCGAGCATCGACTGGGTGTATGAGGACGCCGAGCGAGACCTCGACGCGGTGTGCACGGACGCCCAATCGATGGCCCTGGCGGCGATGGAGATGTGCGGTGCTGACCCCGTGGCGGGGCCGCCGGTCACGGGTGACGGCCCGCTCGAAAACGAGTTCCTTCGCGTCGAGCTCGGCGAGGAGGGCGCCGTCACTTCGATCTGGGACAAGGAGGCCGGCCGTGAGGTGCTGAGCGGCCGCGGCAACGTGCTCGAGCTTCACGACGACAACCCGAGGCGCTGGGACGCCTGGGACCTGGAGATCGAGCACCGCGATGCGTACGTGGTGGTCGGGCGGCGGTTCGGCAGCTCGACCGTCACCCAGAGGATCTCTCTCGAGGGCCGTGTGCTGCGTTTCGCAACCGACGTCGACTGGCACGAAAGGCACAAGGTCCTGAAGGTTGCGTTTCCAGTCGCCGTCTCGGCCCGTGAGGCGACTTACGAGATTCAGTTCGGGCATGTTCGCCGGCCCACACACTTCGATGGCAGCTACGCTCGGGCGATGTTCGAGGTGTGCGCGCAGCGGTGGGCCGACCTGGGCGATGGCGACTACGGCGTCGCGCTGCTGAACGACTGCAAGCACGGTTATGACATCCACGAGTCGGTCATGCGGTTGTCACTTTTGCGCGCGCCGACGCATCCCGATCCCAGCGCCGACCAGGGCTTCCACCGATTCACCTATGCGCTCATGCCGCATTTGGGCGATTGGCGTCACGCGGGCGTGATCGAGGCCGCCGAGGAGCTCAATGCCGTGCTCGGCGTTCCGCGGTCATTGGTCACGGTGGACACGCCGCAGGCGAGGGTCGAAGCGATCAAACGCGCCGAAGACTCGGAAGCAGTGATAGTTCGCCTTTATGAGGCTTGGGGCCGGCCCTGCCGGGCACGGATCACTACGACCCTGCCGGCGCGCCGCGTGACTCTTTGCGATCTGCTGGAGAGGGAGCGCGAGGAGACGTCGCTCGAGCTGGATCTACGGCCGTTTCAGGTGGTGACGCTCAAGCTCGACCCGTAAGCGATAACCCGTGTTTGTGCACAAAGTCACGTTTCGGCTCCCGAATAACCCGCTTTTGTGCACAAACGGGCACCAAGCTCTAGAGCACCAGCCGCAGCAGGGCGGCGGTCGCCGCGCCCGCGCCGCGTCGCGGACGATCGCGCGCCTGCTGTCTATTCCGGCGTCACGTATGCGGCCGTCAGGCCGCCGTCGACCAGGAATGTCGAGCCGTTCACGTAGCTCGACTCGTCGCCGGCCAGGAACAGCGCAGCGTTGGCGATCTCGCGCGCTTTCGCCAGCCGGCCCATGGGCAGGTGCACTCGCCGTCGCTCGTACGCGCCCGGCGTCTCCGAGAACAGGCGCATGAGAAGTGGCGTCTCGACCGGGCCGGGGCACAGCGCGTTGACGCGGACTCCCTGGCGCGCGAACTGAACCGCCAGCTCGCGGCTCATCGACAGCACCGCGCCCTTCGACGCCGTGTAGCTGATCTGCGATGTCGCCGCACCGACGATGGCCACGAACGACGCCACGTTGATCACCGATCCGCCACCCGCCTCGAGCAGGTAGGGGATGCCGTACTTGCAGCAGAGGTAGACGCCTTTCGCGTTGACGGCCTGCACGCGATCCCAGGCGTCGGGCTCGGTGGTGAGGATCGAGTCGTCGTCCGCGGGCATGATGCCCGCGTTGTTGTAGAGCACGTTGACCTTGCCGTAGCGCTTCTTTGTATCCGCGTACATCGCCTGAACGCTGTTCGGGTCGCTGACGTCGGCCTGGAAGAAGAAGGCCTCGCGGCATTCGGCTGCGGTCTTCTCGCCGGCCTCGCGCCCCACGTCGGCGATGCAAACGCTGGCGCCCTCATTCGAGAAGAGGATCGCGGCCTCGCGCCCGATGCCGCCCGCGGCGCCGGTGATGACCGCGACCTTGCCGTCCAGTCTGCCCATCAGCCCTCTGTCGACAGAAACACGTTCTTGAGCTCTGAGTAGCCGTCCATCGCATGCATGCCGAGCTCGCGCCCGAAGCCCGATTGCTTGAAGCCGCCAAACGGGGTCGCCACGCGCACTGATGTGTTCGAGTTGAGCGACAGCACCCCGGTGTCGATCGCGCGGGCGACCCTCATCGCGCGGGCCGCGTCGCGGGTCCAGACCGAGCCCGACAGGCCGTACGGGGTGTCGTTGGCGATTCGGATCCCCTCGGCCTCGTCTTCGAACGGGATGATCGCCGCCACGGGACCGAACACCTCCTCGCGCGCGACGCGGTCGGAGCTGCTCGCCTCGACGAGCGTGCACGGGAACCAGAAGCCCGGACCGGACGGGACGGTGCCCTTGAACATCGTCTTGCCGTCCACGAACGATGCCACCAGCTCGCGGTGTGAGGCGGAGATGAGCGGACCCATGTCGGTGCCGTCAGCCTCGGGGTCCCCCACCTTGAAGCGCCTGGTCGCGTCAGTGAGCAGCTGGGTGAAGCGCTCGTAAACGGACTTCTGCACCAGGATGCGAGACCGGGCGCAGCAGTCCTGACCGGCGTTGCCGAACACAGAGCCCGGCGCCGACGAGGCGGCTTTCTCGAGGTCGGCGTCGGCGAAGATGACGTTGGCGGACTTGCCGCCGAGCTCGAGCGTGACGCGCTTGATGGTCCTGGCCGCACCTTCCATCACGCGCTGCCCCACCTCGGTCGAGCCGGTGAAACCGATCTTGGCCACGTCCGGATGCGCGATCAGCCGCTCGCCGACCGTCGAGCCGGGCCCGACGACCACGTTCACCACGCCTTCGGGCAGGCCGGCCTCCAGCGCGATCTCGGCGAAACGCAGCGCGGTGAGCGGTGTCAGCTCCGCCGGTTTGAGGACGACTGTGTTGCCGCACGCGAGCGCGGGGCCAAGCTTCCAGGACGCGAGCATCAGCGGGAAGTTCCACGGCACGATGAGACCCACGACGCCGAGCGGCTCGCGGAACGTCATGTCCACACCGCCGGCAACGGGGATCGTCTCGCCGTAGTGCTTGTCGATGGCGCCAGCGTAGAAGTGGAAGACGTCGGCGACCATGCCCATCTCCCAGCGCGAGTCGCCGAGCGGCTTGCCCGCGTTGGCGGTCTCCAGCCGCGCGAGCTCCTCGCCGTGCTGCTCCACGAGAGACGCGACGCGGCGCAGCAAGCGCACGCGATCGGCCGGCTTCACGGCACGCCACGCGGGAAATGCAGCTTTGGCCGCCGCGACAGCGCGATCCGTCTCGGCCGCGCCCGCGCGATCCAGGTGCGCTATCGGCTTCTCGGTCGCCGGATTGATCACGTCGAGGGTCGCGGTGGCGGGGCTCATCCCCTTTCGAAGAGGCGGGCGCGCTCGTACTCCGTGACGATCCGGTCGAACTGCGCCTGCTCGGTCCGCGCGTAGTTGAGGTAGTGGTCGACCACGTCCTCGCCCAGCGCGTTGCGCGCCATCTTGCCCTGCTCGAGCGCACCGATCGCCTCGCGGAGCGTGTGCGGGAAGCGCTGCACGTTGGACTCGTACGCGTTGCCCGTGAAGGCAGGCGGGAGCTCGAGCTTGTTCTCGATTCCGTGCAGCCCGGCCGCGAGCAGCGCGGCGAATGCCAGGTATGGGTTCACGTCCGCGCCGGGTATTCGGGTCTCGGTGCGCAGGTGCTGGCCGTGACCCACGATGCGGAAACCGCATGTGCGGTTGTCATGTCCCCACGCCAGCGTCGTCGGCGCCCACGTGCCCGCGGCGTAGCGCTTGTAGGAGTTGATGTTCGGCGCGACGAATATCGCGAGCTCCGACATGCAGGCGATCTGACCCGCGAGGTAGTGGCGGAAGGTGTCGGACTCGCCGTCGAACGTGTTGCGGCCGTCCTTCCAGAGACTCGAATGGATGTGGCACGAGCTGCCGATCCAGGTGTGATCGGGTTTGGCCATGAACGTGACCGAGCAGCCCTGCTTGTGCGCCATCTCCTTGATGCCGTTCTTGTAGACGACGTGGTTGTCGGCCATCGTCAGCGCGTCGGAGAAGCGGAAGTTGATCTCCTGCTGGCCCGGCCACGCCTCGCCCTTCGAGCTCTCGATGCCGATCCCCGCGGCCTTCATGCCCTTACGCACCGAGCGGATGAACGGCTCTGAGTAGGTTGTGGCGAGGATGTGGTAATCGAGGTTGTAAGGGACCGACGGCGTGAGGTCGCGGTAGTGCTTCTCGAAAGCCTCCGCGTACGACTCTTTGAGCAGGTAGAACTCGAGCTCTGAGCCGAACATGGGCTCGAAGCCGAGCTTGCGCGCCCTCTCCACCTGACCCCGCAAAACCTGCCGCGGCGATGGCCGCACGGGTTTGCCGTCATGCCAGCCGACGTCGCAAAGCACCATCGCCGTGGCCTCGAGCCACGGGATGCGTCGCAGGGTCGCGAAGTCGGGCTGCATGTCGAAGTCGCCGTAGCCCCGCTCCCAGCTCGCCATCTCATAGCCGGGCACGGGGTCCATCTCCATGTCGACGGTCAGCAAGTAGTTGCAGCCCTCGGTCGACTCGCCATGCGAGGAGGTGTCGATGAAGTACTCCGCGTCGACGCGCTTGCCCATCAAGCGTCCCTGCATGTCGGTGAAGGCGACGACGACCGTGTCCACCTCCCCGCGCTCGACCAGCGAGGCCAGCGCCTCCTGCGTGAGCGGCGCGTTGCGCGTGCGGGGCTCGGTCAACACGCCGTCACTCCTTTTCGCGAGCGCGGGCGACGAACCGCTCGAAAAGCTTGCGTGCCCATGGCAGGTCGGTGGTCAGCTCTTCCGGATGGCACTGGACCGCCACGATCAGGCCATCGTCCGTCTCGACACCCTCAACCGTTCCGTCTTCACCGGTCGCCGACTGGTGCAGGCCGGGGGCCAGCTGCTTGACCGCCTGGTGGTGGAAGCTGTTGACCCTGATCTTGTGCTCGCCGGCGGCCTGGCCGAGCTCGGACGCCGGCTCCACCTCGATCGTGTGGGCCAGATGGCTGCGGCCGTGCCCGCGGATGTCGTGGGCTTCCAGGTGCTGCACCAGCGAGCCGCCCATCGCGACGTTGATGACCTGCTGCCCGCGGCAGATGCCCAACACAGGCAGCTCACGCTCCCGAGCCTGCTTGAACATGAGCAGCTCGGTGTCGTCCAGCTCGCGGTCGATGGGGCCGACCTTCTCGTCCTTCTTCTCTCCGTACAGCGAAGGATCGACGTCCCAGCCCCCCGGCAGAAGCAGGCCGTCGACCTGCTCGGGCAGGCTCGCCGTGCCTGGCGACACCTCGACCGGTTCCGCGCCCGCGGCCTCGACAGCGCGCCGGTAAGGCGCGTAGTACTCCGATCCCTTGCGCGGGCTCGTCGTGATCGCTATGCGCGGTCGGTGATTGCCCAGGCTCTCCCCGTCAGCTCGTGCTGCCGACGGCCTCCAGCTCCCTCTCGATCTGGGCGAGCTCTTCTGCGGAGCCCTGGACCTTGGGTCCCTTGAACCAGTTTCGTGCCGAAAGGAACCAGTAGCCACCGGAGTACAGCAAGACTACGGCGACCGCCACGATGGCGTAGTTGAACGTGGTCAGGGTGGTGCCGGGCGAGACCTGCGGGAGCACGAAGAGGATGGCGATGAAGGCGATCCAGATGACCGCGATCCACCCGACCACATAACTCCAGCGCCCGAGGTGCCACGGCCCGCGCTGGAACTTCTCGCCCGCCAGCAGGCGGAGGAGAACCGGCATGCCATATGCGAGGTACAGGCCAATGACAGCGATCGACGTCACGGCCGCGTAGGCGACAGGACTCCAGAGGTAGGGCAGGCCCAGGAGCCAGGCGCCCACCGTGGCGAAGATGATCGAGTTGGTCGGGGTGCGGGTGCGCGGGTTGATCTTGTGCCACAGCTGCGAGCCGGGCACGGCGCCGTCGCGCGAGAACGCATAGATCATGCGCGAGTTCGCGGTCACCGACGACATGCCGCAGTAGAACTGCGCCCCGACGATCACGAACAGCAGAAACAGGCCCAGGTTGTGACCGGCTGCGTCGAGGAAGATCTGCGCGCCGGGAGTGACGGATGTGGCTTCAGCGGTGTAGTCCTGGATCGCACCGGTGACCGCGATGAGCAGCACCCAGCCCGCGATCAGCGAGATGATGATCGACCACACGATTCCACGCGGTCCCGCGACCGCTGCGTTGTGCGTCTCTTCGGTCATGTGCGCTGACGCGTCGTAGCCCGTGAAGGTGTACTGCGCGAGCAGCAGCCCGATGAGGAAGACGTAGATCGGCGCGCCACCGAAACCGAACCCGGTGTTGTTCACGAACTTCGTGAAGATGAAGCTGATCGACTGGTGGTGGGCGGGGACCACGAGCAGCACAACAAAAATCACCGCGACGCCGATGAGATGCCACCACACCGAGATGTCGTTCAGCAGCGCCACCAGGCCTACGCCGAACGTGTTGAGCAGGCCGTGCAGGAACAGCACGACGGTGTAGATGCCGATGATTGCGATCGGCGTGCTGGGATAGCTGAACAGCGCGTTCAAGAGCGCGTCCGCGAACAGTGCCAGGCCGAAGTCGATGCCGGCCGTGACTCCAACCTGCCCGAGCAGGTTGAACCACCCCGTGAACCAGCTCCACGCAGCCGAGTTCTTGCCGCCCAGCTTCGCGGCCCAGTAGTAAAGGCCACCGGCCGTCGGGTAGCTCGAGCACACCTCGGCCATGGCGAGACCGACCATCAAGACCATGACCCCGACCAGCGGCCAGCCGATGTTCATGATGATCGGGCCGCCGGTGTTCATCCCGTAGCCGTAGAGGGTCAAACAGCCCGACAGGATCGAGATGATCGTGAATGAGACGGCGAAGTTGGAGAAGGTCGACATTCGCCGCCGGAGCTCCTGGGCGTAGCCCATCCGATGGAGTGCCTCGACGTCAGAATCGTGGGTCGCGACGCTCATGAAACGCCCTCCCTTAAGCCCTACCCGAACGGCGCGACTGCGCCCGAAGCTGGAGGGAAGCTACCAGCGGATAGGATGCTTGTCAAGAATGTGCCAGGACGGGAAGAGATGGCACCTGATGTAACAAATGACACCGGCGCGAGGATCGGCGAGCTCGTGCGCCAGCGGCAGGCGGACCTGAGCCTCGCCGAGCGCAAGCTCGCGCGCGTGCTGCTGGCCAGCTATCCCATCGCCGGTCTGGAGAGTGTCGCCCGGTTCGCCGAGCGGGCGGGGGTCAGCGCGCCTACAGTGACGCGCTTCATCACAAAGCTCGGGTTTCGCGGCTACCCGGAGTTCCAGGAGCAGCTGCGCCAGGAGGTGCAGGCCCGCCTTTCGTCGCCGCTCGCGCGGTACCACGAGGAGGAGCCGAAGGGCGCGAGCTCGCTGGTGAGCGGTGCGCTGGAAGTCTCGCGGCGCAACCTGCAGGCGACGCTGCAGCTGCTCTCCCACCATGACGTCGAGGAGGTGGTCCAGCAGCTGTCAGACGTGCGTCGCCGCGTGCTGGTCCTTGGCGGAAGGCTGAGCGGTCCGCTGGCGCGCTACCTCGCCGGACAGCTGCACCTGCTTCGCCCGGGCATCGGCCTCGTCGACACAGAGCGCACCGCGGCCACGCAGCAGCTCATCGACATGCGCAAGGGCGACGTGCTGGTTGTCTTCGACTATCGCCGCTATCAGTCCGACACCATCGAGAGCGCGCGGCTTGTCGCGGGCCAGGGCGTGAACGTTGTGCTCTTCACGGACCCGTGGCTGTCGCCCGCGTCGGCTTTCGCGCGGCAGGTGGTCGTAACGAGCGTCGAGACCGTCGGACCGTTCGACTCGCTCGTCGGCGCCACGGCGGTGCTGGAGGCGATCGTCGCCGCCGTGCTCGCGAGGCTGGGTCCCCGCGCGCAGTCGCGCATGCAGAGCCTGGAACAGTTGAGCGCGAGCGCCGTTATAGGAGCGGGTGATCAATAAGTCCAGGCGCGGGACGCTCGTCGCGGCGGTCGTCCTCGGCGTGATCGGCGTGGCTGGGCTGGCCCAGCAGGCGATCCGGCAGCCCGCGAACCATCCGCAGGCTGAGATCGCGCGGTCGGCGGTTTCGCGCCTCGATGCGGGCGAGAGCCCCGCCGCTGTCATCCCCGCCGCCAAGGTGGACATCGCCCGGTCCACCGACCCATTCGTGATCGTGGTCGACGGGCAGCGAGCGGTGCTGGCTTCCTCGGCAAGTCTCGACGGCCGGGTGGTCCTGCCGCCTCCGGGCGTCTTCGATTACGTGCGCTCGCATGGAGAGGACCAGATCACCTGGCAGCCAGCCGCAGGCGTCAGGTCGTGGATCGTGGTTGACGCTTTCCGCGGCGGCTTCGTGATCGCGGGACGGTCGCCCGCCGACGGCGAGGCGGCCAGCTACCTCCTGATGTTCTGGGGATCGCTGGCGGCCCTAGGGTTGGCTGCGGTCAGCGCTGTGGGACTGTTCGTGCTCCGGTAGAAAACCTCGGTAAACCTCAGACCGGCCCTCTAGTCCTCCCCGTTTTCATTAGACTGGCCGTTGTGGCGGGGGTCGGGACCAGGGAAGACTGGTTGAGCCTGCAGGAAGCCTCAGAGCGGTTGCACGTGCACGCCGACACACTGCGGCAGTGGGCGGACCGGGGCAGGATCCGCACGTTCCGGACGCCGGGCGGCCACCGGCGCTTCCATGCCGCCGACGTGGAGGCGCTATCCGCACACTCGTCGCCCGAGCTCGGGCTTCTTCTGTACGCGTCGGTGGGCCGGGCGCGCATGGCTGCGAGCGCGGGGCAGCTGGCGTCCGAGCCCTGGTACGCGAGCTTCGACGAGGCGGCCAAGGAGAAGCAGCGTGAGCTGGGTCACGACCTGATGCGGTTGCTGGTGGAGTACGCGGCCCAGCCGGACAAGAAGAACACGGCCGCGATCGATGACCTCGGCGAGCGATACGCGGCGATGGCCCGCAGCGTCGGCCTCCCACTTGGTGATGCGATGCGCGCGTTTCACCTGTTCGAGACGGTCGTGACCTCGAGCGTGGACGAGCTCGCACTCGCTCAGGCGGGGGCGGATGCCGTGCTCGAGCGCGAGGTCGGCTGGTTTCTCAACGAGGTCCTGATCGCGATGGTTGATGCGTACGGGAGGGTGAAAGCGTGAGTGTTCTGAACGTCGTGCTGCCGTTGGGCTCCAGCGTGCTGAGCTTCGCGTTCGCCGCACTCGTGTTCGACCAGTGGTGGCAGCGCCGCCACAGCTTCCAGCTCGTGTGGGCGATCGGGCTGCTCTGGTACGGCATCAGCGCGGGCACGGAGTTCATGGGCGGCGCATTTGGCTGGAGCGAAGGCCTTTACCGGGCCTGGTACCTGATCGGGGCGTTCTTCGTGGCCGCGTACCTCGGCGCCGGCACGATCTACCTGCTGGCCAAAACGAGGTTCGGTTATTTCGCGGGGGTGACGGTGCTGATCGGCGGACTGCTGTCGCTGCTGTTCAGCCACCTCGACGCGAAGGGCACCACGACGCCGATCTATCCAGGAGCGGGGACCGCGGGCACCATCGCTTTCGTTATCGCCACAGCCGGTGGGATCGCGATCATCGCGGCCACCGCGCTGCGCCGCCCGCTCGCGGCGCACATCGCGATGGCGGTGCTGGTCGTGGGCTCGGCCGCCGTCGCGTACATGACGATCACCGCGCCGCTGCCCGCGCCTGGATGGGCGGTCGACCCGTCAACGCACGTGCCCGTTGGCAGCGGTTACCCCGGATACCTGCGCGTCCTGACCGGTCCGTTCAACATCGCAGGCGCGCTCTGCCTGGTGTTCGGCGCGATCTACTCCGCATACGTCTACATGCCCAAGCGACGCGTGCTGCCCGCCCGGCTCGGAGTGCTCGCGATCATCCCGAACTTCTTTGCCTCGCTGCCGGGGGCGGTCAGGGCGCTGTTCCGGGGAGAGCTGAACTCGCGCGTCCCGGCCACCTTGCTGATCGCGCTGGGGGCCTTCATCCCCGGCGTGACGAGCGGGCTGAACCGCTTTGGCGTCACGTGGTCGTTCTACCTGGGCGAGTTCCTCGGCGTCGTCCTGATCTTCGCCGGCTTCCTGGTCAGCGAGGAGGTGTTCCGGACGTTCCGGTTCGGGCTAGGACTGAGGCAGCGACGCGCTGAAGGCTAGCGGAAGAAAGTTAACCGCCGCCCCCACCCGGCTCTACGAGCCGACCTCCCCATGAATGGGGAGGTGCCGCGACTCGAACTGAGCGCGGCAGCCCGCCGAGCAGAAGTAGAGCTTGCGGCCGTCGTGTTCCGTGACATGCGTGGCGATGGCCACGTCGACGGTCATGCCGCAGACAGGATCGGTCGCGAACATCACGGCGTTGGCGATCGGCAGCGCCGGCGGAGCGACGCGCCTGTGGCGCGATGCCACGACCTCGGCGAGGGCGAGCAGGGCGATCTCCTCCTGCGTGCCGCCACGCACCTTGCCGGCGGGCGTGCGGATGCGCGCCACCGCGTCCTCGCCCAGCCCGCGACGCAGCAGCTCCTTGCGGACGGCTGACGCGCGTCGCGTGCTGGCGATGAGACTGACGTCCAGGTCGGGGTGGCTCAGCGCCGCCTCCAGCGCCTCCTCGTCGAAATGGCCCATCGTCGCGATCACCGCGTAGCCCTCGCCCGGCGGCGTCTCGAACGTCGGGACCTCCGCCTGGCTCACAAGACGCGCGCGGTAGCCTGTGAGCTGGGCGAGGCGGACCAGCGTCGTCGCGGCCGGGCTGTCGCCGAACACGAGCAGCAGCGGTTTGGGCATCTGGGGCTCGATGAAGACGTCCAATGATCCACCACTCGGACACGTGGTGCCGACGGTGAGCTCGCCCGCCTTGCGGCTCTGCTGCACCTCCGAGTCACCGACGATGCGCACCAGACGAGGCGTGCCCTCGTCGAGCGCGCGCAGCGCCTCGCGCCGCACGACCGGCTCGGAGCAGCTGCCTCCGATCCATCCGCGCAGCCGGCCGTCGGCGGTGATGATCGCCTTGTCGCCGGGCCGCGCGGAGGTCGGCGCCTCGCACCGAACGACCGTGGCCAGCACGCACGGCGTGCCGGTCGCGGCGAACTCGCGGAGCTGGTCGAGGATGTCGTCCGCTATTCGCTCACTCCCGCAGCCCGCAGCGCCGCCCAGACCTTGTCCGGGGTCACCGGCATGTCGATGTTCTTCACCCCGTACGGGGACAGTGCGTCGATCACGGCGTTCACATAGGCCGCCGGCGAGCCGACGGTGGGCGACTCGCCCACGCCCTTCGCACCAAGCGGGTGGTGCGGCGACGGCGTCACCGTCTCGCCGAGCTCGAACTTCGGCGATTCCCAGGCCGTGGGCAGTAAGTAGTCCATGAAGTTCGACCCGATGCAGTTGCCCTCGGCGTCGAACGTGATGAGCTCCATGAACGCGATGCCGAAGCCCTCGGTCAGCCCGCCGTGGATCTGGCCCTCGACGATCATCGGGTTGATGCGCACGCCGCAGTCGTCGACCGCGACGACGCGCTTCACCTTGACCTGCCCGGTTCCCTTGTCGACGTCCACCACCACTGCGTAGGTGCCGAACGGGTACGTCATGTTCGGCGGGTCGTAGTAGTGCACGCCCTCGAGGCCGGCCTCCATGCCTTCGGGCAGATTGGTGTATGCGGCGAAGGCGATCTCCTGGATCGTCTTGCCCTTGTCGGGTGAACCTTTGACGAAGAAGCGACCGCGCTCCCACTCGAGGTCCTCCTCGGCCGCCTCGAGCAGGTGGGCCGCGATCTTGCGGCCTTTCTCGCGCAGCTTGCGCGAAACCATCGCGGTCGCCGCGCCGGCGACCGGCGTGCTGCGCGACGCGTAAGTGCCAAGGCCGTACGGCGCCGTGTCGGTGTCGCCCTCCTCCACGGCCACATCCGCGGCGGGGATGCCGAGCTCCTCGGCCACGATCTGGGCGAATGTCGTTTCGTGCCCCTGGCCCTGCGACTTTGTGCCCATGCGCAGCATCGCCTTGCCGGTCGGGTGCACGCGCAGCTCCGCGCTGTCGAACATGCGCAGGCCGAGGATGTCGAAGTCGGCGCCATGGCCCGCGCCGACCACCTCGGTGAAGCTCGCGATGCCTATCCCCGTGACCTCACCCTGCTTGCGTCGCTTCTCGACATCTTTCCGCAGCTCGTCGTAGCCGAGCTGGTCGAGGGCGACGTCCATCGCCTTGTGGTAGTCGCCGCTGTCGTAGACCCAGCCGGTGGCCGAGTGATACGGGAACTGGTCCTTGCGGATGAAGTTCTTCTTGCGGAACTCCGCCTGGTCCATGCCGATCTCGATCGCGGCGTTGGTGATCAAGCGCTCGATGAGGTAGCTCGCCTCGGTGACGCGGAACGAGCATCGGTACGCGACGCCGCCCGGCGCCTTGTTCGTGTAGTAGCCGTCCGCGGTGATGTGCGCGGTCGGGATGTCGTACGAGCCTGTGACGATGTGGAACAGGCCGGCCTTGAACTTGCTCGGCTGCGCGTCCGCGAAGAACGCGCCGTTGTCGCTGTCCAGGTGCACTCGAAGGGCGGTGATCTTTCCGTCCTTGTCAAGCGCGAGGTCGCCCGTCATGTGAAAGTCGCGCGCGTAGCCGGTAGAGATGAGGTTCTCGGTTCGGTCCTCGATCCACTTGACCGGCCGGCCGATGAGCAGGCTCGCCGCGGTCGCGACCACGTAGCCCGGATAGACCGGGACCTTGTTGCCGAAGCCGCCGCCGATGTCGGGCGAGATCACGCGAATGTTCTGCTCCGGCAGGCCCGTGACCAGCGCGAACACAGTCCGGATCGCGTGTGGCGCCTGGCTCGTCATGTAGATGGTGGCCTTGCCGGTCACGCCGTTCACGTCCGCCACGCAGCCGCACGTCTCGAGCGGCGCGGGATGGCAGCGCGGATAGAACGTGTGCAAGCGCACGACCTTGTCCGCCTTGGCGAACGCGGCCCGGGTCGTGCCCTGATCGCCCGACTCCCAGTGATAGATGTGGTTGTCCTTCTGGTTCTCCTTGTCGTCGCGGATGAGCGGAGCTCCCGCGGTCTTGGCCCCCTCTGGGCTTGTGACCGCGGTGAGCACCTCGTAGTCGACGACGATCGCGTCGCGCGCGTCCTCAGCCTGGTAGCGGGTCTCGGCGATGACCGCCGCGACCTCCTGGCCCTGGAAGCGAACCTTGTCTGTGGCCAGCACGGCCTGCGTGTCATTGGACAGCGTTGGCATCCAGGCCAGCTTGTGCTGCGCCATGAGCTCGCCCGTGACCACCGCGATCACCCCCGGCATGCCGGAGGCGGCGCTAGTGTCGACGGACTTGAGGCGCGCATGCGCATGTGGGCTGCGCAGGATCGACATGTGCAGCATGCCCGGCAGCGCGAGGTCGTCGATGTAGTTGCCCTTGCCGTGGAGGAAGCGCGAGTCCTCCTTGCGCTTGATGGACTCGCCGATGCCGCCGTGCACGTGGGTTGCGGCCATTACTGTCCACCTCCAGCCGCGACGGCTTCAGGTTTCGGTGCTTTGACCGCCTCGGCCTTGATCGCGGCGGCGTGCTGAATAGCCTTGACGATGTTCATGTAACCGGTGCAGCGGCAGATGTTGCCGCTGATGGCCCAGCGGATCTGCTCCTCGGTCGGGTTGGGGTTGTGCTCCAGCAGCGCGGTGCCGACCAGCATCATGCCCGGCGTGCAGAAGCCGCACTGCAGACCATGCTCTTCATGAAATCCGGTCTGCATAGGTGACATCGCCGCGCCCGCGGCGAGGCCCTCGACGGTGCTGATGCTGCGACCCGACACCTGGACCGCCAGGAGCGTGCATGACTTCATCGGCGTCCCATCGACGAGCACGGTGCACGCGCCGCAGCTGCTCGTGTCGCAGCCTATGTGCGTGCCGGTGAGGCGGAGGTTCGTGCGGATGAAATCGACGAGCAGCACTCGTGGTTCGACGTCGGCGCTGCGCTCGGCTCCGTTGACCTTGAGTGAGACGTGGCGCGCGAGCGCGTCCAGGTTGGGACTTACTGAATTCATCACTGACCTCCCCGGGCCCGAGCCACCGCCGTTTTGAGCCCGCGCTGCACGAACACGCGGACGATGTCTCTCTTGAACTCCGCGCTGCCGCGCACGTCAGCTTTGGGCTCCGCCGCCGCCGCGGCCAGCCGCGCCGCCTCGGCGATCGCCTCGTCGGTGGGCTGCTTCCCGGCCAGCGACTTCTCTGCGTCGCGCGCCTTCAGGTTGCGGTCGCCAACCGATGTCAGGCCGATGCCGGCCTTCGCGATCTTGTCGCCGTTCATCTCCACCTGCACAGCGACCGCCACGGTCGCGAAGTCGCCCACCTTCCGCTCGAGCTTGTTGTAGGCGCCGGCGGAATGGGCCGCGAGCGGGATCCGGATCTCGGTGAGGACCTCATCGGGCCGCAGCGCAGTCGTGAACGGGCCCTGGAAGAAGTCCGCGGCCTTGATGGTCCGCTCGCCCGACTCCGATCGGGCCACGAAATCCGCATCGAGAGCAAGCATCACCGAGCCCCAGTCGCCCTGCGGGTCGGCGTGGCAAACGGAGCCGCCGACGGTGCCCTGGTTGCGGATGAGCGGGTCGGCGATCCAGTGCGCGGCCTCAGGGAGGATCGGGCACAGCGTCCTCAGATCGGTGTTGCTCTCCACCTGCACGTGGCGCGTCAGCGCGCCGACGCGAAGATGACCGTCCTTGCGCTCGACGCCGGCCAGGTTAGGCAGGCGGCCGATGTCGACGACCAGGGCCGGCTGCGAGAAACGCAGCTTGAGCAGCGGGATGAGGCTCTGGCCGCCGGCCATGACCTTGGCCTCCTCGCCTCGCTGCCGGAGAATGTCCACCGCTTCCGCCAGGGAGCTCGGCGCGCGATAGTCAAACGCGGCTGGAAACATCCTTTCAGCACCTCCCTCGAATACAACGGGGCCGGGTGCCGCGTGGCGGCAATCGCGGTATAGCACCGCCTCGATACCATGTCAAACACAGTGGTGACCGAGGCCGTCAAGGCTCTCAGTGCTGAAGAGATCACCGAGCTGTGCCTCCGCCACACGCTCTACGACTGGTCCGCACAGGCGGGCCTCAAACCGATGGCGGTGGCGAGCGCCAAGGGCGTGCGTTTCACGACCGTCGACGGGCGGCGCTTCATCGACTTCAACAGCCAGCTGATGTCCGTCAACGCCGGCCATGGCGACCGCCGGATCATCGAGGCGATCAAGGCCCAGGCCGACCGGCTGCCCTACATCAGCCCGTTCCTGGCCACCGAGGTGCGCGCGCGCCTCGGTCAGAAGCTCGCCGAGCTCCTGCCCGGCGACATCGACAAGGTCTTCTTCACGCTAGGCGGCACCGACGCCAACGAGAACGCGATCAAGATGGCTCGAGCCGTCACAGGCCGGCCGAAGATCCTTGCCCGATACCGCTCATATCACGGCTCCACCGGCAACGCAATCCAGGCCACCGGGGATCCGCGGCGCTGGCCCAACGAGCACAGCGCCGGCGTCGTCCATGTGCTCGACCCTTATCACGGCATCGAGCGCGGCTGGGACGACGCGGAGCCGGCGCTGCGCCAGCTCGAGGAGACGATCCGGCTGGAGGGGCCCGAGACGATCGCGGGCTTCCTGCTCGAGCCGATATCCGGCACGAATGGCGTCCTGATCCCGCCCGACGGCTACCTCCAGGGCGTGCGCGAGCTTTGCGACCGCCACGGGATCCTGATGATCTGCGACGAGGTCATGAGCGGCTTCGGCCGCACGGGGCGGTGGTTTGCGGTCGACCATTGGGACGTCGTCCCCGACCTGATCACGCTGGCCAAGGGCCTCACCAGCAGCTACGTTCCGCTGGGTGCCGTCGGCATGCGGCCGCACATCGCGAAGTATTTCGACGACCACGTTTTCTTCGGCGGCCTCACCTACAACAGCCATCCCCTCGGATGCGCCGCGGCGCTGGGCGCCCTCCAGGCCTACGAAGAGGACGACATGGTCGGGAACGCGAAGCGAATGGGCGCGGTGCTTGCGCGCCAGCACCAGCGGCTGATGGAGCGGCACCCGTGCGTCGGCGCCGTCCGCTCGATCGGGCTCTTTGGCGCCATCGAGCTGGTGCGGAGCCGCAAGACGATGGAGCCGCTGGCGCCCTTCAACGGCACATCGTCGGAGATGAAGGCAATCGTGCAGGCGTTGCTCGAGGCAGGCCTGTTCACGTTTGTGCGCTGGAACACGATCATGACCAACCCGCCTCTGTGCATCAACGAGGCTGAGCTCGACGAAGGCTTCGAGATTCTCGACACCGCACTTGAGATCGGAGACCGCGCAGGCGTCTGAGGACGCGGTCCGCGCGCTGCAGCTCGAGAAGCTGCGCGCCGGATTGCGTCAGGTGTTGAAGTCGAACCCGTTCTGGCGCGGGCGTCTGCACGACGTGACCGGATGGGATGACTTCGAGCACCTGCCGCTGACGACCAAGCCCGAGCTTCTGGCCGACCAGGCCGCCAACGCGCCATTCGGGACCAACCTCACCTTCCCGCTCGAGGACTACACGCGGCTGCACCAGACCTCAGGTTCAAGCGGGGACCAGCCGCTGCGGTGGCTCGACACGCAGCAGTCATGGGCCTGGTGGCTGCGCATCTGGGCCGATCACGTCTACCAGGCCGCCGGCGTGACGCCGACCGACCGAGTCTTCTTCGCGTTCTCGTTCGGTCCGTTCGTCGGCTTCTGGTCGGCGTTCGGTGGCGCCGAGCGACTCGGCGCGATGGCCATCTCGGGCGGCGCGATGACCACGGAGCAGCGCATCCGCAACCTTCGCGACGTCGGGGCCACGGTGCTGCTCGCGACTCCTACTTACGCGCTGCGCATGGCCGACAAGGCGCAGGAGCTGCACCTTGACCTCGCGTCCTCGGACATCCGGCTCACGATCCACGCGGGTGAGCCGGGAGCGAGCATCCCGTCGACGCGCGCGGCCATCGAGGCCGCCTACATGGCAGTGTCGTTCGACCACACAGGCATGACCGAGCTTGGTCCGACAGGCCACAGCTGCACGCAGCGGGACGGCATCCACCTGATTGAAAGCGAGTTCATCTTCGAGGTCGTCGACGCCAAGGGCCGGCCCGCGCTCGAGGGTGAGCTGGTCGCCACCAACCTCGGACGCTGGGGTTCGCCTCTTTTTCGGTACCGGACCGGCGACCACGTCAGCCTCTCGCGCGAACGGTGCTCTTGCGGCAGCTCATTCGTGAAAGTCGTCGGGGGCATTCGAGGACGCGTCGACGACATGTTCACCGTGCGCGGGGTGAACCTCTATCCGTCCCAGGTCGAAGACATCGTCCGCCGTCACATGGCGGTGCGCGAATTCGTCATCGAACGCCGAAAGGTTCAGCGCATGGACGAGGTCGTGCTGGTGGTCGAGATGGCCGAGGCCGACGCTCCGACCGACCGACTCGAGGCGGACCTCCGCCAGGCTCTGGGCGTGCGCATCGGCTGCCGGGTCGTGCCTGCCGGGACGTTGGCGCCAGGCGAGCTGAAGGCGAAGCGAATAGTCAACGCCCCCTCCTGACACTGCGCTTTCAGCGGCGCCCCACACCCCATATATAAGGAAGAGGCCGGACCTTGCGGCCCGGCCTCACGAGAGGGGAGGAAGGGTTCAGGGTGTGGACGACCGCACGCGGACGGCCGCCGGCACCGCCACCTGGAACACTTCGGGCGGCAACAGCGACCGGGGGGCGTCTTTCGCGCCTCCGATCAGAGTCCGCAGGCGCCCACGACGCCCATCTCGCCAGTGCCTCGA
>VBIA01000178.1:29352-43313 GCA_005879985.1 Chloroflexota bacterium
GCAAGGGGCCGGGGCCGAGGACCCGCGCGGCCAGCTTGGCCAGGGGCCGCAGTGGCACGCGTGCCGGTGCGATATAGAGGGGTCTGCGTACGTCCATACGACATTGAAACGCACGCTGTGCCGCGAGTATTGATCGCGCGCGCATCGAGGCGCGCAGTTACCTCGTTTGTGCGACCGCAGCCCCGCTGCCCTGGGCGTTTCCAAATAGGAACGCTTACAAATGGGAAGCAATGGCCACAGCCCACGCAGGTCGCGAGGCGTGCTGCAGCGCTTGCTCGGCACTGATCGCAAGGTTGCGTTCGTGCTTTCAGGCGGGGTCAGCCTTGGCGCCATCCAGGTTGGCATGCTCAAGGCGCTCTTCGAGGCCGGCATCAAGCCGGACTTTCTCGTCGGAACGTCAGTCGGCGCCATCAATGCAGCGTGGATCGCCGGCTGGCCCAGCAAAGAGGGGATCGCCAAGCTCGAGGAGATCTGGCTCGGCCTCCGCCGCGATGACGTGTTCCCGCTCGGATGGGCTGCCGCCACCGGCCTGCTCGGCAAGACCAATCACCTGTTCTCGAACGGTGCGCTGCGCCGCCTCATCGAACGGAACCTGCCGTACGAGCGGCTCGAGAACGCGCCCGTGCCGGTGCACGTGGTCACATCGGAGCTCAAGAGCGGAAGTGCGGTGGTCCTGTCGAGCGGACCAACGGTGCCATCGCTTCTCGCGAGCTGCGCGATCCCTGGAGTCTTTCCTCCGGTGACCATCGGCCGGCGCGACCTCGTGGATGGGGGCGTTGCCAACCACACGTCCATCGACGCGGCCGTGAAGCTTGGCGCGACCCGGATCTACGTGCTGGCGATCAGCTACCCGTGGCTGTATGAAGAGCCCACCAACGCGCTCGGCATGGCGCTGCAGGCGCTGGCGCGCATGGTGGCGCAGAGGTTGGAATCCGAGGTCGCCGCCTACCAGGACACGGCGGAGATCATCGTGATCCCTCCGCTCGAGCCGATGGCAGTGTCGCCGGCCGACTTCAGCCACACGGCCGAGCTCATCGAGCACGGCTACGAGTCGGCTCGCAAGATGCTCGTGGCACGTCGCCCGACCAGGGCGCAGCCAGCGCTGCGGCCGTCGACCGAACCTTCAGCCGCTTAGGCGCCGCGTGCGCCGCTTAGGCGCAGGGCGGCAGCGGGTTGTCGGAGGAATGAGCGGAAACCTGAGCGGTTTCCCCTCATCGGGCCGCTCAACGGCCGCCTGACGAAGCTACGAAGTGACAGTCGAGCCTGCCGGATTCGCGGCCCTGCTCACCTTCCCCAATCGAAAATCTGTCCTAAAGCTACGCCTCGCGACGCTAGGGCAGAGCCAGAGACAAAGTCATGGCCGGGCGAAGCCCGGCCAACCCTGCGACGTCAGCCTCAATCCCTTACGCGCAGGGCGGCAGCGGGTTGTCGGAGGCGCCTAGCTCGCGCAGCAGCGGGCGCTTGCGACTCCACAGCCACTCGATGAGCTCCTTGCGCTCGGCTGAACGGCCCAGGTCGAGTCCAAGTCCGCGGAGCTCGCTGCGCACGCTCCGTGGCACCCCGCTACCCAGCCGCGCGGGCCGGGCAAGTAGATCCAGTACCCTGTCAAGCTCGTTCAGCTCGCGCCACTGGGAGCCGAGCGTCCCCCACCCATTCGCGTCCACGTCTTCCCACCTCGTCCCAAGTGGGAGCGCCACTGAAGCAGCCAGTGGCGACCCCTCGCTACCAGAACGCGGCCGACCGACTCAGTACCGGCAACTTGAGGACAGCTAGTTTACAGATGTGAAGTTTCAGAGTAGAATCACCAGCGTCAGGGGAGGAGCCAGACAACTTGAAGACCGTGGACCGCCCGGAGTTCGACATGCTGCCGTCGAACCAGGCTGAGCGCTCGGAGCAGCTCGCTGTCGACGTGCTTCGCGTCATCTCGGCGAGCCTCGGCGCCGGCGCATCGCTGGAATCCTTCTACCGTTCGCTGACCGCCAACGTGGCCGACCTGGTCGGCGCCTCCAAGGTGGTCTTCTGGCAGCTGGGATCCGACCGCATGCTCAGGGCCATCCCGGGCGCGTACGGCGTGGACGACGACTTCGTCACGCGCCTTTATCCAGCGCCCTGCTACCCCGAGGGCACGGACATCACGAGCCAGGTCGTCTACCGCGACCTCATCTTCCGCGCCGCCCTCGGCGACCCCGGCCAGTCACCGCGCGATCGCCGCGTGCTCGACGTCCTGCAGGTCTCGAATGCGATCAGCGCGCCCTGGCGCGCGGGCGATGCGAGGCTCGGCGTGGTCGCCGCGTACGACTCGATAAACCGTGACGGATTCACGTCAGAGGACGCGTGGATGCTCGAGATCACCGGCCTCGCCGCAGGCCTTGTGTGGCAGCTCAAGCAAGCCGAGTCTCAGCTGAGCGAGACGGTCGTGCGGCTGGAGCAGGTCGACTCAGCGCGGCAGCTGCTGCTGCGCAACCTGTCGACTGCGGTCGATCGCGCCAGCAAGCGATTTGCTGCCGAGCTGCACGACGATGGCCTCCAGAAGCTGACCGCAGCGGAGATTCGGCTCGCGGGCCTGGCGGCTTCGATGGCCGCCGACGACAGGACGAAGATTGGGATCGACGAGATCAGCGCGCTGCTGGAGCAGGTCGAGGAGGCGCTCCGCAACCTCCTCGAGAACGTTCGGCCGCCGTCCCTGGAAACTCCAGGCGGGCTCGAGACGACGATCCGCCAGCGACTGGCCGCGCTAGGCGCCCACAGCGGGATCACCGGTGAATGCGCAGTCGAGCTGCCCGAGGAGCCGCCTTACGAGATCAAGTCCGTCCTGCACCGCCAGATCTCCGAGGCGCTCACGAACATCGAGAGGCACGCACAGGCCACTCGGGTGCGCGTGGAGCTGAAGGTGGAGAACGACGGCATCTACGGCGCGGTCACCGACAACGGGACGGGCTTCATCGTCTCCGAAAGGGACCGCCTGCCAGGCCACCTTGGACTTCTCGCGCTCGGCGAGAGGCCACTGCTGGCGGGAGGCTGGGGCAAGATCAGGAGCGAGCCCGGTGCGGGTACGATCGTCGAGTTCTGGGTACCGTTACCTAAGTGACGACAGTCAACCCAACGCGCGTCCTGATCGTGGAAGACCACCAGGTGGTTGCGGACGGCCTGAGCGCACTGCTCAACACCCAGCGCGACATGACAGTGGTCGGTCATGCAGGCTCGGTGGCCGAGTCCGCGGAGCGAGCGGCGGAGCTTCAGCCCGACGTCGTGCTGCTCGACTTTCGGCTCACCGACGGCACCGGAGCGGATGCAGCCGCGGCGATCCGTCGCGTGGTGCCGCAAGCCAAGCACATCTTCCTCACACGCGAAGACAGCGACGTCGCGAGGTTTGCCGCGCTGGAGTCAGGCGCAAGCGGCTTCATTCACAAGTCGAAGGCAGCAAGCGAGGTCGTGGACGCCATCCGCATCGTCGCGTCAGGTGGCAACCTCATCACGCCGGGGACGATTGCCACGCTGCTCAACCGCCGACGGCAGTCAGATAGCCAGCGGGAGAGCCTGACCGCGCGAGAGAAGGAGGTGCTGCGCCTCATGGCCGACGGCGTGTCGAGCCGCGACATCGCCGGCAAGCTCGGGATCAGCTATGCGACCGTGCGCACGCACATCCGAAGCCTGGGTGCGAAGCTTGGCGTGCACTCGAAAGTGCAGGCGATCGTCAAGGCGCGAGAGCTCGCTCTCCTCGACTAGCCCGCCACGCGCCGGCGGCCCGTCCCTCCCCCGAGCCTGATCGTCGGACTTTTCCTCTCCACGCCGGACCAGCGCCTGACCTCCTTACGGTGGCGCTTGTCCTCGTACAGGGCAAGGTCGGCGACCTGGACCAGCGCCTCCCAGTCCATCCCGGGCCGCCAGGCGCCGAGCCCGATGCTGACTTCGACCGTGTTCGTGGACCGCGCGCCGAGGTTCATGGCCTGGATCGAATCTCGGAGCCGGCGCGCAACCTCCCCCGCGTGGTGCGGGTCGGTCTCGGGCATGGCGACGGCGAACTCGTCGCCACCGAGCCTGCCGCAGACATCGGACGCTCGCATCACGCGCTGCAGCTCCTGCGCCACCAACTTGAGCGCGGCGTCGCCGGCGCTGTGCCCGTGGCGGTCATTGATCTTCTTCAGGTTGTCGACGTCGATCATCATCACGGTGACCTGGCGGTCGTGCCGCTCGGCAAGAGCCACCTCGCGCTCGATGGCGCGCTCGAACTCGCGGCGGTTGGCCAGTCCGGTGAGGTGGTCAGTGCGCGCTTCGTTGGAGAACTGGCGGGCACGGTCGAGCGCGATCGCGATCTGATCCGCAACCGCGGCCATCATGAGCAGCTCTGAGGCGCTGAAGATCCGGTCGCGTCGGGTGCCAACCGACATCATGCCGATCGCACGCCCACCGACTCGAAACTGTGCGCGCAGCGCATTCCAGCCGTCGCTTGCCACCACGCCGTCAACGCGCGACTCAGAGCGACCGATGGCCGAGACCGCGGCCTTGACGTCCGGCCCCATCCGCGCGATGAAGTCATCCATCTCATCGGGCTCGAGGCCGATGGTGTGCACGAGCCTGTGGCTTGCGCGCTCGCGCAGCCAGATGGCGCCACCGTCGAGACCGAACGCCGCCAGCGTTTCTGCCAGCGCGACCTCCGCGGTGTCGTTGATGTCGAGCGAGCGGCCCATCACCGCAGCGATCGCAGCCAGACCGTAGAGCTCGTTTTCGCGGATGCGGTGTTCCTCATCCAGGTAATCGAGATAGCCGCGCGCGATGGTCGATGTGAGGCGCTCGATCACGCTCTCCAGCCGGCTCTGCGCAAGGGCGAGCACCTCGTCGCTGCGCGGCTTGCCTTCAAGCGGTTGTGCCAGGAGCTCGAGCGTGGCGCGCCGGTACACGGCCAGCACCTCGATCAGCGATTCGAGCGGCACACCTTGCGCGGCGCGAAGACGGCCATGGGCGCGGGCCCGCTGGTCGTACTCGTTCCACGGAAGTTCCTCATCGACGCGAAGCGATGCAAGCAAGACGTCGATGAAAGAGACCGACGTGGCGACCAGGTCCTCGCCGCTCTCCTCACTCAACGTGAAAAGCTCAGGCGACCTCGCGCGGAGTACTTCAAGCGCCTTCTTGCCACTCTCGCCAGTGTCCGCAGCGAGCCCGCTCGCGAGCGCTCCCAGAACGTCGCTGGCGTCGCTCATGACCGAAGCGGCCCAGATCTGGGTCTAGTCACGCTAGGGGAACGTTGTGTGCGAGGTCCTTACTCGAATTGCGGCTACCGCACATGTGCTAGTCAAAAACCGCGCGGCCGTACGGTGACTGAACTCACCTCCGTGACGGAAATTAGAGGGCAGGGAAGGGCCGATCAACTCGATCGGAATCGATCTCACGGGGGGTTACACATGGCACAGCGAAGTACACAGGCCGCAGCCGTAAACACGACGACTACGACCGACGTAGCCAGCGCATACCAGCCGGGATCTGAGGCCGACTTCGAGCGCCTCTACCAGACTTCATACGGCCGCATCCTCGGTACGTTGACCGCGATGCTCGGTGATCGAGCCGCAGCGGAAGACTGCTGCCAGGACGCATTCGAGCGCGCTTACAAGAAGTGGGCCGCGTGGCAGCCGATCGCGCCGGCGGAGGCATGGGTGCACCGCATCGCGATCAACGCGGCGGTTTCATACCGCCGCAAGATGAAGCTGCGCGAGGTCGGCGAGGTCATCCGGCGCATGGGCCGGCCCGAGGGGCCGCCGGACCCGCAGGACCAGGTCGAGCGGCGCGACCTGGCGGAGGCGCTGGCCAAGCTGCCGCCAAAGCAGGCAGCCGCCATCGTGCTGCGCCACTACCACGGCTACACCAACCGGGCCATCGCGCAGGCGCTCGGCATTCCGGAGCGCACGGTGGCGTCGCGATTGGCGATCGCCAAGCAGCGGCTGCGCGGGATGCTCAGCCACTCGTACGGCATCCAGGCCGACGAAGAGAAGCCGAGGCCAGAGCGCGGCTTCGCCATCGCCGACTAGCGAACGTTCCGGCACCCTCCCCCCCCGTCCGTGGGGAGGGTGTTGGACCTTAGGGCACCCTCCCCCTTAGTCGGAGAGGGACCCTAGGGCACCCTCCCCACCATGTGGGGAGGGATCAGGGGTGGGGGTGTTCAACCAATCCTTAGACGGTCTCAGAACGTCGCGTCGAGACCAAACCTCGGATCACCCGGAACAACTCCCGCCGCACGGAGCTCCACCCACCGCTGCGCGTGACATCCTGCCGTCGCTCGTAGCGTGGCTCACCTGAGTCCTCGCACAAACCGCATCCGCATCCGTGCCCAGTGTCGGGCAGCTGCTTACCGCTCTTGTCGTATCGGACCTGCGCGGTCAAAGATCAGCGCCGCGGCTGGGTGCCGGGGAGGTACCAGTTGCCGCGCACGTTGACCAGGCCGGCCGGCGCGGCGTACCACGAGTCCGGCCCAAGCACGGGCAGCGCGCCGGCCAGGAATCCGTGCCAGGCGGGGACCGCGACGTAGAAGCTGTCCGAACCCTGCGTCATCTTGATCCGCCAGTCGGGGTTGCCCATCCAGACGGCGACCGCGATCTTCGGGGTGAACCCGACCGTCCAGGCGTCAGCGAAGCTGTCCGACGTGCCAGTCTTCACGGCCACGTGGAAGCCCCGCACGTTGAGGATCGTGCCCATGCCGAAAATCACGGCGTGGTTGCGGTCGTTGGACATGATCTGGGCCAGGATGAACGCGACCCGCGGGTCCAGGACTTGTTTCGAGCTGTCCTCGTGCGTATAGATGGTCTTGCCTTCCTGCACGACGGTCTGGATCGCGAACGGCTGGTGCAGCACGCCCTGCGCTGCGAGGACCGATGCGCCCGTCGCCATCTGGAGCGGCGTCTCACCGTAGCCACCAAGAGTCAGTGACGGTCCATACGTGTTGAGCGGATCGTCGTTCGTGTACGAACCGTCCGCGTGCTGCGTCCACGGGGGCGCACCCATGTTGCGCGCCATGGTCACCACGTTCTGCGTGCCCACACCGAGCTCGACCTTGACCGCGGGGATGTTCAGCGAGTTGCCCATGCACTGCTGCAGCTGAAGCGTCCCGTGATAACGGCCGTCGTAGTTCCTCGGCTTCCACCAGGTGGAGCCGTCCAGGTACGCGATCGGCGTGTCCGCGATCGGCGTCGTCATCGTGTAGCGGCCGCTCGCGATCGCGGTGGTGTACGTATAGATCTTCATCGAGGAGCCGGGGTTCCTCGGCGGCCAGACGGCCAGGTTGTACTGACCGCCGTTCGCGTTCTGCACAGCCGACGAGACCATGGCGATGATGGCACCTGACGTTGGATCGATCGCCACGAGCGCGCCCTGCTGCACCCGGCGCCAGGAGAGGCTGTGCTGCGTCCCGGAGATGGCGTTCTGGCCGATCTGCTGCAGCTGCAGGTTCAGCGTGGTGACCACGCGCAGGCCGCCGCTGTACGTCATCTCGTTGCCGTACTTCTTGATCAGCTGACCGGTCACGTAGCTCACGATTCCCGGAGCGATGACCTGGTTCACGGGCAGAAACATGTGCTTCGGCGGGCTCAGGTCCTCGGCGTAGGCCTTGTCGGCCTCGGGCTGGGTGATCTTGTCGTCGCGCACCATCGCGGCCAGAACCTCTTTCTGGCGCGCCTTCGCGCGGCCCCAGTCGTGCAGCGGGCTGTAATACGTAGGTCCGCGCACCACCCCCGCGAGCATCGCGGCTTCACCCAGCGTCAGGTCGGCGGTCTTCTTGTGGAAGTAGATCTGCGAGGCCGCCGCGCTGCCTGCCGCGCTGTTCCCGTAGAACACCGCGTTGAGGTACATCTCGAGGATCTGGTCCTTTGAGTAACGCTGCTCGGCCTCGAAGGACAGCAGCGCCTCTCGCAGTTTGCGGTCGATCGTGCGCTCGTCACCGACGAGCCGGATCTTCACCAGCTGCTGGGTGATCGTCGACGCGCCCTGCACCGTTCCGTGCGACTTCCAGTCGACCAGGGCGGCGCGTGTGATGGCGCCTGGGTCGACACCCGGTTCCGAGTAGAAGTTCCGGTCTTCGATGGCGATCGTCGCCTCCGGCAGGTACGTGCCCATGGCCGACAGCGGCGCGTAGTAGTGCTGGTAGCCCGGCGGGTGCAGGTCGGCCAGCAGCGTCGTGCCGTCGGCCGCATAGATCAGCGTGTCGCCCGGCACGTCCTTCGACATCTCGGTGACGTCGGGCAACTTGCTTGCATAGGAGGCGTAGGACGGCGACGTGACGATGAGACTCGGTAGCACGATCACGATCAGAACAAAGATGCGAATCAGCCAGCCGAGGGGACCCCACAGCCTCCGCCGTCGGATCGCCTGCTCCGCGGTGGCGCGACGCCTGCCGCCCCGCGTCCTACGAGGCCAGTTTGTCTCGCCTATCCCGCTCTTGTGCTTCATCGTCCTCGATCCCCCCATCCATGCGCGGCGGCAGACCTTCGTAGCCGCTCATCAAGTCGAACTGAGGCGCTGACCCGACCTGGTTCAGCGCACCGCCGGCCCAACCGCGAAAGCTCGCGGTCCTGGTGGCGAGTGTCTCCATGTCCACGACCTTGGCCAGGCGCGCGGGCTCGGCGAGAACCCCATGCGCGCCGTCCGCGACGCGGCGGCGCGCGCCGTTGGCGGCGAATGCCGCGTCGCGCAGCTTCCGCGCAGCCGCGGGCACCATGACGTCGAGCGACCAGATCAACAGCAGCGTCATCTGCATCAGGGCGCCTGCAGTAGCCAGGGGCGCCCATCTGTTGAATCTCGCGTTGAGCTCGTCCACGCCTGCGTCGACCGGCGCCTGGGCCGGCTGCGGCTTGGCCGGACGCGGCATCTCCATCCAGTCGCGAAGCCGCACCCGCGGCTGCCAGCCAACCGCCTGGCGGTGGGTCTGCAGCAGAACGATGGCCAGCAGGTCCACGCCAAACGCGAGAACGACCCAGGTTGCGACCGCGATCCGGTGCTCGCTCAGCCAGGCCATGAAGGTCTGACTCATGACACCCGCGACTGCGCCAACGCTCTGCGTCGCCCCCCAGGCGGCGGCCGACGTCAGCTCGCGCGTCTGCTTGTCATGCGTGCTTGTGACGCCCAGCACGCAAACCCAGATCAGCCCGATCCAGAGCAGGATCTCGACCGACCTCGCCGTCCCGCGCCGCAAGATCGCGAACCCCACCATGCCGGCGAAGAGGGCGATCAGGACTTCCGAGACGACCGCGTCGTTCATCGCTGGGCCACCATCGAAAGAACAACGCGTTCGCTGGGTCGAGTATTGATCGCCCAGGCGCCGGTTAGATCGGCCTCGATCGAGCGTTAACCAAATGGCTAGGACGCTGCCCCGCTCAGTGTCCTGGCCGCCACCTCAAAAAGATGCCGATCCTGCTGATCATCCTGGCGACAGTGCTGGCCCTCGCCTGGAGGGCTCGCGTCGTTCAGCGCTGCTTCAACCCGGTCGATGCCGAGATGCGCGACGAGTCCGGTCTCTTCGACGCTTGCACGCGAGCTTCGCTGCTCGTGCTCGTGTCGCTGGTCGGCCTTCTGGTGCTCGGCGTGATGTACGGAAACGTGCTCGGCGCAGGCAGCACTTCTCCGTAGGGAACGGAGCCTCGGTAGCTCAGGTCCTCAGCACGTTTCCTTCAGTAGGGCGCGCGGCAGCGGATCAATAGGGCTCATGCGCACAAACCGAAGGGGGAGCCAGATTGCCGTGACCTTCAGCGACGAGATCACGACCCTCGCCCTCGAGCTCGTCAAGAGCCTGTGGGCCGAGCTAGGCGTCGGCGGCAGCCAGTGCCGTCACGACTGGCAGGCCATCGATCTCGAGCCGCTCATCATCTTCACCGCCTCTCTCGCGCGCACAGACGACGTGTTCGTCACAAGAACCATCAGCTGGTGCGCGCTTAATTCCTCGTGGATGTCGATCGACAGGCTGCGCAACCTGTCGCCGCGCTTCTGCCCCGCGACACGCGAATCACTCGCTGTGTTCATCAGCGCCACGGACGACTACGCGAGATCGAAGAAACCGGACGAGGGCTCTGGTCACGCGCTACAGGTCGCTTCGGGCGAATGGCCTGACCTGAAGCGCCCTGCCCTCATCCAGCTGCGGCTAAGGGCGCTCGTCGGAGCTGGAGCGAGGGCTGAAGTGCTGAAGGTGATGCTGGGGGACCCCGAGGAGCCGATATCCGCGGCCGAGCTCGCGCAGAACGCAGCGTTTGGAACACGCGGCTGCGCCGAGGCGCTGGACGCGCTGGGCGCCGCGGGCATCCTCAAGGTCGAGCCGGCCGGTGACGTCTTCGTGTATCGACTCGCGCGCCCATCGGACCTGACGATGGCCGTGAACGGCGTGCCTGTCGCGTTTCCCGACTGGATCGCGGTCTTCACGACGATCGACGCGATCCGCGAGTACGCAGCGCGCAAAGGTGAAGGCCAGGCCGGCGGTGTGGCCGCTGCCAAAAAGCTCACCGGCGCGCTGCGGACGCGGTTCGGCCGGCTCGGTGTTGCCGCCGAGGTTCCTGACATCAAGGACGAGACGTCGGTGATGGCCTTCGAGAACTGGGCGCGGTCGTTTGTCGCCGACCATGCGGGAGCGACGCTGCGCACTGACTTCAACGAGGCTTCGTACACGGTGCACCGGCTGGCACTCGGCGGATGGATAGCAACCGTGACGGTGGCCGGGGGGCAGCCGAGACCGCTCGCCCTCAGCGACACGCCTATGCTGCGACCCGAACGCAGGAAGCAGCGACGCAGCAAGCCCGACTCGCTTGGCGACTCGGCGCTCGTGGTCGAGATGATGCTGCAGAACCTGCTCACGCGTGCGGTGCAGCGCCGCCTCGGGTCGACGGTCAACGGGAAGGCCGCCTCAGAGCCGGCGCTGTCCGGGCTGAGCCGCGAGTTCGCCGCCGAGCTCTTGCTCCCGATGCACGCAGGCCAGGCGACGAGCTTCTCTGAGAAGTTCCTGCAGCGCTGGCTCGCCAACCGCCGCCACTGGCACGACATCAGCGCATAACGGCGGCAAATCCGGCTCAATCCAGGGCTGTTGACAGAACTTCAACCTAATTAACCCGGCTATGGCCGGGAGGTTGGCACTCCGCCGCTAACTTTCCTCCGACCAAAACTGTGCTTGCCGTGGGGGGTGAGCACCCCGGAGGAAGGGCCTACTTGCAGCCGACCAATCGTGCATCCAAGCGCGGCCGTAAGCCGCAATCCGTCGCCGCCGTGCTGCTGGCGTTCATCTCGGTCGCGTCCCAGATGGTCGCGCTCGCGGCGATCACCGGCGCGGTGCCGCTGTCCTTGCGCAACACGCCCGCTGCCGTGATGGCGTCGGCTCTGCTGCGCGGTATCACGCCCAGCCCAGCACCGGTCGCAGAGAACAAGCTGATCGGGCGCATCGAGGTGCCCAGCGGCTCGGCGCCGTGTCCGAACTCTGGCGCGGGCGCAGCGTGCACGCACGCGGCCACTACGCCCGAGGCGGGCATCTCGGCAGTGCCCACGGGCCTCGCCGCCTGTCCGGCCGACGGCGACAAGCCGGTGCTCGCTCCTGGCGCCTGCAGCACCGAGCCCGCCCCCGCGATCACCGCAGGCGGGGCTCCGGTACGCCTCCAGCCCACGATTCCCACTGTCACGTTGCGCGCCGACAGCTCCGTGCTCGCGTCTGGCACGACGACGCTGCTGGTCGCAAAGTCGACCCCGAGCGTCACCGGCACTCCCTGGGCGATCGAGATCTTCGACGTCACCGACCGCAGCCTCGTCGGGGCTTGCACGCAGGAAGCGATCTGCAGCGTGTCGTACACGGGCAAGGCCGGGCGGCACTCGTTCGCCGCGTACGTGATGACTCCGGACCAGAAGCTGCCGTCCGGCCGGGCCGCGGCATCGTCCAATCGTGTCGATGTGCGCTGGCTCGGTGTGAGCATCGCGGTCAGCGATCCGTCGATCGTCGCGCCAGGAAAGCCGATCACCTTCACTGCGTCCGCCAGCGAGAACGTGGCCAAGATCGGCTATCGGATTGAGCTGCGCGACGCCACAAGCGGCCAGAGGGTCACGTTCTGCAGCGAAGGCACGACATGCAGCACCGCGCTGGTCGAGCCGTCCGCCGGCACGCGCACGATCGCGGCTGCGTTGGTGGCGCAGTCGCCCGCCAGCCACGCAGGCACCGTGTCCGTGAGCCCCACATCCGCAGGCGTGTCGGGCACGTGGGTGGGCGTCGAGCTGGCGTCGAGCAGCCTCGGCGGCCTTTCCGGCGGCATCGTCTCGCTTACCGCGACCGCAAATGCGGATCTCAGCAAGACGCCGTGGAGCATCTACATCCAGAACGAGGCCGGCCAGGATATCGGAGAGCCATGCAACGCCAGCACCTGCTCGGCCACCATCACGGTCGGCACCAACGATACGTCGCGATATCGCGCGGTCATCGCCCGCAGCGTGGCCGCCTCTGCCGCGGATGGTCCGCTTGCCCCGGTGCTGCATGCGGTTCAGCCGCCAACCACCCGCCTGGACCTGCAGGCCGCGTCGGCTCTGATGCGGCCGACCCGCCTCCTGTGGGGCGTCGATTCCTGCAAGGCGTTCACGGACGACCCCGCCGGAGGCGACGGCCTCTTGCCGCAGGTGTCCGGTTCTCTGGGAGCCCCCGATTTCTGGGGCCGCTACCTCCCCGACACCACGTACTGCCCCGGGCTCAGCAGCACCGAGGTGTCGGCAGCACACAGCCGGCACATGGGCATCCTGCCCATCTTCAACAACTACGACTGCTCCAACGTCAGCGGCAACGCAGCTGGGGCCGCGTACGGCCTGGCCGCCCTTGACTATGCACAGACGGACCTGATCCCCAAAGGGACGGCGATCGCCATCGACATCGAGCCGCCCGGCGACGCCTGTCCTGGGGCAGCGAATGTGGACGAAGCGTTCATCGTCGGTTGGTACGACGTGATCGCCGAGGCGGGATACGTCCCCGCGTACTATGGCAACACCTCCCCAGGCAGCGCTTTCGCGACCGCGTGGTGCACCACTGTGGCCGACCACCCGGCAGTCGCCCCGAAAGCCTTCCTGTGGTCGTTCGAGCCTTCGCTGGAGATCGACCACACGCGGCGGTCGGCCCCGCTCTACGGTCCTTACTACTCGGGTTGCGGGGGCAAGTACGTGGTATGGCAGTACTCGCTCAGCGCGGGTTCGGCGCCCGACGTGGACGTGGACCTGGCAACGACCGAGTTCCCGTTCTGGTGGCCCTGATCCAGTACTCCCGGTAGCCCGCTCCGGCAGGGCGTTTCTTCAGGGTAAGGGCCACGCGCTCACGTCAAGCGTGCCCTTCCAAAAGGAGGGCGGAATGGAACCAGAAGAGCGGATCGTGCGTGAGGAGCCCGGACCGGGCGGGCCCTACCGCGAGCAACCCCTGCATCAGCACGACGACCCCGACTACGCCGAGCCCACCGCGGTGAGCTCAGACGAGACCGATGTCGTCAGCCGGTTCTCGCCGGCGCGCCGGGCGTACGAGACGATCTACGTCGTCTTCGCGATCATCGTCGGCGCGATCTTCATCCGCGTGCTGCTCAAGGTGCTCGGCGCCAACACCGCCGTGGCGTTCACGCAGTTCACGTACGGCGTGACCGATCCACTGCTGGCGCCATTTCGTGGCCTGCTGCCGACGTTCGCCAGCGGTCGAGCGATCCTCGAGAGCTCATCCCTGTTCGCGATCCTGATCTACGGCTTGATCGGCATCGCGCTGGCGAGGCTCGTGTCCCTCATGTTCAGGCGCGACGTGACGGTCGCCGCGCGCGGCCGGCGATCGAGCCGGATCCGGCCTCGCGCCGAGTGAGCCGCTGAGTGCGAGTCCGCGGACTCGCATTGTGATACTTGTAGCCGATCAATCAGTTCCGGGTTGCTGGAGTCGCCGCGCTGGCGCTGGTGTCGGTTTGCGGCCAGCTCGCAGTCGAAGCCGCAGTGGTGCATGCTGCCGAGCCAGT
>VBIA01000035.1 GCA_005879985.1 Chloroflexota bacterium
CGCCGCCACTGTGACGCCGCCCATGAGCGCGCCCAGCGCCGCGGCCTGGTTGCCCTCGACGAGCACCTTGCCCTCGACGGCACCGGTCATCGGCTCGAGGCGGTAAGCGTCCTGCTTGGAGAAGGTGTCCTGGTAGTGATCGAGCCCGACCTTGATCGCGTCGAGGTTCACCTGTACAGCCTTCGGCTTGGCGAGGAACTGGCGCTTGACCCCGTGCTCGAGCGATTCCCACGGGATGCCGAGGACGCCGGCCACGACGCCGACGTAGATCATGTTCGCCAGCTGCTTGCGCAGCGTGTCGCTTGCGATCTTCGCCTTCGCGAGCTTGGCGAACGGCACCGGGTAATAGACGACGTCGGTGCGCGCGTCGGCGGTCGAGTAGCTCTCCTCGTGGATGACGACGCCGCCGGGGCGGACCGTTTTCAGGTCTTCGCGCCACGTCGCCGCGTTGAAGGCGACAAGGATGTCGACGCGATCGGACCGCGCCATGTAGCCCTGCGGCGTGATGCGCAGCTGGTACCAGGTCGGCAAACCTTCGATGTTGGAGGGGAAGACGTTCTTCGGCGCAACCGGGATACCCATGTGGAAGATCGCCCGTGTGAGCACGAGATTGGCGGTCTGGCTGCCGGAGCCATTGACGGTGGCAGCCTGGATGGTGAGGTTGTTGACGATGGGTTCGGTCATGTAGCTGGGCGGCGGATCAAGAAGTTTACGCGTCCGCTGGCGTCAACCTCATTCCGTTACATTCCTAGTCCGGTGAAGGTTGCGATTCCCAAGGAAACAGCGGACGGGGAGAGGCGCGTGGCTCTCGTCCCCGACACCGCCACGAAGCTCATCGGTGCCGGGCTCCAGGTCTCTATTCAGGCGGGCGCGGGGGCTTCCGCGCACCTGACCGACTCGGTCTATCAGGCCGCCGGTGTGACGCTCGAGTCTGACGAATCCGCGCTGTTCCAGGACGCAGGCGCGGTGCTGAAGGTGCAACCGCCGGATCAGTCCGAGATTGGGCTGCTGCCGAAGGGCAGCGTGCTGATCAGCTTTCTGCAGCCGGCCACCGACGCCGGCATCGTGCACGCGCTCGCAGCGCAGGGAGTAACGGCTTTCAGCCTCGAGCTGGTGCCACGCATCTCGCGCGCGCAGTCGATGGACGCGCTTTCGTCGCAAGCATCGGCTTCGGGCTATAAGGCCGTGCTGATGGCCGCCGAAAGGTTCGGCAAGTTCTTTCCGATGATGATGACCGCGGCCGGGACCGTCGCTCCCGCGCGCGTGCTGGTGATGGGTGCCGGCGTGGCGGGCCTGCAGGCCATCGCCACAGCGCGCCGGCTTGGCGCGGTCGTGTCTGCCTACGACGTGCGGCCCGCCGTGAAAGAAGAGGTGCAGTCGCTCGGCGCCACGTTCATCGAGCTGCCGCTCGAGTCACAGGAAGGCCAGGGCGGTTACGCGCGCGAGCAGTCCGAGGAGTTTCTGCGCAAGCAGCGCGAGCTCATCGGCGAGCACATCGCGAAGTCGGACATCGTCATCACGACCGCGGCGGTGCCCGGGCGCCGCGCCCCGCTGCTTGTGACGGGGGACATGGTGAAGGGCATGCGCCCCGGGTCGATCATCGTCGACCTCGCCGCCGAGTCGGGCGGCAACGTGGAGCTCACCAAGGCCGGCTCGGACGTGGATGTGAACGGCGTGCTGATTATGGGCCGCCGCAATGTGCCCTCGACGATGCCGCTCCACGCGAGCCAGCTGTACGCGCGCAACGTCGCCAACCTGCTGCTGCATCTGGTCAGGGACGGCGCGATCAACCTCGACTTCGAAGACGAGATCACGAAGGGCGCGTGTGTGACGCATGCGGGCGAGATCGTGAGCGAGCGCGCCAAACAACTGTTGGCGGCGGCCCGCTAAGGACTCCATGAGCACCGAGCTGCTGAACGAATTCACCTTCTTCGTGCTGGCCGTCTTCGTCGGCATCGAGGTTATCTCCAACGTGCCGACCATCCTGCACACGCCGCTCATGTCCGGCACCAACGCGATCCACGGCATCATCCTCGTGGGCGCGATCGTCATCGCCGCCGGTGCGTCGTCGCCGGTGTCCATCGCGCTCGGCCTCGTGGCCGTGATCCTGGCCACGACCAACGTCGTTGGCGGTTTCGTGGTCACCGACCGAATGCTCGAGATGTTCAAGGGCCGCCAGGCGCCCAGGCACCCATGAGCAGATCGTCCCGGCCAGAGGCCCTCGACGGATCTTCGGCGCCCATGCGACCGATCTGCGGGCTCGCCGCTTCGCGGGCCTCCTGCGCTGCTCGCTCACGCAGTTCTCCAATGCGCTCGCTCCGCTGCTCGGAGCTTTCCTCTGGGGTCCCCGTGGCGCAGCCACGGGAGTGGCCCCTGGATCGCCGAATCTCTCGCCGAGGTCTCCGGCCGTGACGATAGCCATCACCCTCGCCTACCTGCTCGCGGCCGTGCTGTTCATCCTCGGCCTCAAGCAGCTCAGCTCACCGAAGAGCGCGCGCAACGGCAACTTCACCGCCGCCGCCGGCATGCTCATCGCCATCGGCGCCACGATCCCGCTGCTCCACTTCACGGTCGCGGGCGTCGTGATCATCGGGATCGGCGTCGCGATCGGCGCGGTCGTCGGCACCTTCGGCGCGCGAATGGTGAAGATGACAGCGATCCCCCAGATGGTCGCGCTGTTCAACGGGGTGGGGGGTGGCGCGGCCGCGCTGGTGGCGGTTTCGGAGCTGCTTCACTTCGGCCGCAATCCGGCGTTCGCCGAAGCCTTCCCGAGCGTGTTCACCATCATCATCGGGTCCATCTCGTTCGCGGGCAGCATGGTCGCCTTCGCGAAGCTGCAGGAGCTGATGACCGGCACGCCCATCACCTATCCGGGCCAGCAGCTCGTCAACGCGGTGCTCGCGGCCGCGATCCTCGGCTTCGCCGTCGCGGTGCTCGCGGTCGCTTCGGTGCCGTTCTCGTTCATCTCGCTGATGGTCCTGGCGCTCGTGCTCGGCGTCGCGTTTGTGCTGCCCATCGGCGGCGCTGACATGCCCGTCGTCATATCGCTGCTCAACGCGTTCACAGGGCTCGCGGTCGCGGCCAGCGGCTTCACGCTGAACAACTTCGCGCTCATCGTGGCGGGGACGCTGGTGGGCGCCTCCGGAAGCCTGCTGACCAAGCTGATGAGCGACGCCATGGGCCGCTCGCTCACCAACACGCTGTTCGGCGCGTTCGGCCAGGTGAAGGCCGGCGTCGCCAGCGCGACCGGCGGTCAGGCGCGACAGGTTCGCGCGGGCACGCCCGAGGACCTCGCCACGCTGCTTGCCTACTCGCGCCGCGTCATCATCGTGCCCGGCTACGGCCTGGCGGTCGCGCAGGCACAGCACGCGGTGCGCGAGCTGGCGGAGCTGCTCGAGAAGCGAGGCGTCGAGGTGACGTACGCAATCCACCCGGTCGCCGGCCGCATGCCGGGGCACATGAACGTGCTGCTGGCCGAGGCCAACGTCCCTTACGAGCAGCTCAAAGAGATGGACGAGATCAACGACGAGTTCAAGGACGCGGATGTGGCGCTGGTCGTC
>VBIA01000036.1 GCA_005879985.1 Chloroflexota bacterium
GCCACCGCACCACGTCGCTCGCGGATGCGCGCGCCCTTGCCGACCTTGCCTCGCAGGTAGTAGAGCCGCCCCTGCCGCACGTCGCCGTGGCGAAGCACGTCGATGCGATCGATGCGAGGCGAGTGCACGAGAAACGTGCGCTCGACGCCGACGCCGTGGGTGACACGCCGCACCGTGAAGTTCTGGCGCAGCCCGCCGCCGGTGACGCGGATGACCGTTCCCTCGAACACCTGGATGCGCTCGCGCGTGCCCTCGACAACCTTGGCGTGCACCTTGACGGTGTCGCCGGCGCGGAGCGCGGGCACTTTCGCTTTCTGCTGCTCTTTCTCGAGCTGCTGGATGACGTTCATTTCAATGTCTCCTAGTGGATTTATATCAGTGCCGCTGAGCGCTCTGCGCGTGGCGCTGCGCCGCCTGCTGCTTGCGCCACTGGCGGATTCGCGAGTGGTCGCCTGACAGCAGGACCTCTGGAACGCGCATGCCCCGAAACTCGGCGGGCCGTGTGAACTGCGGGCAGCCTGCCAGCTCGCCCCCGAACGTGTCGTTCTCCAGCGAGCCCGGATCGCCGACCACGCCGGGCACCAGCCGCGCGACCGCGTCGATCAGCACCATGGCGGGAATCTCCGCTCCGCTGAGCACGTAGTCGCCGATCGAGATCTCGCGTGCGGCCAGGCCCGTGCGCACCCGGTCGTCGACGCCCTCGTAGCGCCCGCAAACGACGATGAGTCCTGGTTCTCTTGCCAGCTCGGCGGCCAGCCGCTGGTCGAGGCGCTCGCCCCATGGCTCCATCAGGACCACAGGGCCCGCGTTGTTGAGCATCACGCTCTCCACGGCTTCGAAGATCGGCTCCGGCTTCAGCACCATGCCGGGGCCGCCCCCGAAGGGCACATCGTCGACCTGCCGGTGCCGGTCGTGCGTGAAGTCGCGCAGATCGTGCGTGTGGAGCTCCAGCACGCCGTTGGCGATCGCCCTGCCGACGATCCCCTGATCGAAGACGGCTCCGAACATGCCCGGAAAGATGGTTACGACGTCGAATCTCATCGCGCCTCGTCCACGGTGAGCAGCCAGTCGGCCACCACGATCCGGCCCGCGTCCAGGTCCACCGTCAACACGGCGTCCTTCGTGGCCGGGATCAGATGCTCGGTTGCGCCATCGCGGCTGACCCAAACATCGTTGGCCGGCTTCTCCAGCACCTCCTCGATGCGGCCCAGACCGTGGCCCGAGCCCGTCACGACCTCGAGGCCGATCAGCTGGTGGTGATAGAAGTGGCCCTCGCCCGCAGGTCTCCCGGCGTGCTCGCCGACCTCCAGGTACCGGCCGCTGTACGTCTCGGCGACGGTGCGGTTGTCGATCCCGGCCAGCTTGACCACCAGGTCGCGGCCCGCCTGCCGGCTCCACTCCACGCGGCGCTCTGAACCATCAAGAAGCAGCACTGCACCTCGGACGAACCGATCGCTGAAGTCTGTCAAGGGCACGACCTTGACAGCTCCGTCGAGTCCGAAGGCTGCACCCACCCGGCCCACTCGAATCACCTCGGCGGGTTCGCGAGGTCCACGAACACGCGCTTGCGGTCTCGCATTGATGCCACGCGAACCAGCGTGCGGATCGCCTCGATGTTGCGGCCGGCCTTGCCGATGAACCGGCCCACGTCAGTGTCCGCGAGCTTCACCTTGATCGCCACGGTTCCGCCGCCGCGCTCGAAAGACTCGACGTGAACTTCCTCCGGCTTCTCGGCCAGGGACTTCGCCACGTACTCCACGAGCGCCCGGTAGTCGATGCTGGGTCCGGACGGGCCCTCTCGTCTGTATCCGCCGCGGTTGTAGCCACCGCGGCCACCGTCACGCCGAGGCGGTCGACTTGCGCGTCTCTGCAAATCGCTCAAGGATGCCCTCCCGCTTCAAAAGGCTGCGCGCGGCCTCGCTGGGCTGAGCGCCCTGCTGGAGCCAGCGCACTACCTTGTCGACGTCGATCTTGACCTTCACCGGGTCCGTCATAGGGTCGTAGTAGCCGAGGTGCTCGATGAAGCGCCCGTCGCGCGGCGACCGGGCGTCCGCGACCACCAAGCGGTAAAACGGATGCTGCTTGGCGCCCATCCGTCTGAGCCTGATCTTTACCAATTGCCTCCTCCTTGACCGAATAGCCGGGGCAGCCCGGCGAGTCCACGCTGTCTCGGCTGCCGGCCCATCTGCCTGGCCAGCTTCTGCATTGCGTCCCTTGCCTTGAGGACGCGGTTGACGTCTGACGGTTGCGTGCCGCTGCCGCGGGCGATGCGGCGCCTGCGGGCGCCATCGATGAGCTCGGGGCGCGCTCGCTCGGGAGGCGTCATGGAAAGGATGATGGCCTCCATCCGGCCGATCTCCTTCTCGGTGTCCTGCCCGCCCACCTGTGACTTCAGCGCCGCGCCGCCAGGGAGCATGTCGAGCACGCCTTCGAGCGATCCCATGCTCCGCAGCTGCCGAATCTGGGTCAGGAAATCGTCGAAGTTGAGCTGCCCCGCGCGCAGCCTCCGCTCGACCTCGGCGGCCTGCTGCTTGTCGAGGGCCGACTCCGCCCTTTCGATCAGCGACAGCACGTCGCCCATGCCGAGGATGCGCGACGCCACGCGCTCGGCCTGGAAGATCTCGAGATCGGCCGGCTTCTCGCCGGTGCCTCCGAACCGGATCGACTGTCCCGAAGCGACGCGCAAAGAGAGCGCCGCGCCGCCGCGTGAGTCGCCGTCGAGCTTGGTGAGGATGACGCCGTCCAGGCCGACCTTCTGCCCGAACGCCTCTCCCAGCTTCACGGCGTCCTGGCCGGTCATGGCGTCGGCCACGAGCACGGTTTCCGTGACTGCGATGCGCCTCTTGAGACGAACCAGTTCGTCCATCAGCTCCTCGTCTGCGTGCAGCCGTCCGGCCGTGTCGAGGATCACGACGTCCGCGCCCGTTCGGGCGGCCTCCTGGAGCGCGCCGGCGGCGATGCTCTCGACGGCTCCCGACCCCGAATGAAACGCCACTTTCTCGCGCTCGGCCAGGATGCGCAGCTGCTCGACCGCGGCCGGGCGCCTTAAGTCCAGGCCGACGACCATCGGCCGGTGGTGGTCGCGGCGCGCGAACAGGGCGAGCTTCACGGCGGTGGTGGTCTTGCCCGATCCCTGCAGCCCGACCAGCATCACGACGGTCGGCGGAGCGTTTGCGTACTTGAGCCCGGTCGCGTTGCCGCCCAGCAGCTCGACCAGCTCTTCGTGCACCGCCCTGACCACCGTCTGCGGGGCGGTCAGGCCTGGCGAGATCTCAACACCTGTGAGCCGGGCTCGGACGCGTTCGACGAACTGCTTGACGACCTTGAAGTTGACATCCGCCTCCAGCAGAGCAAGGCGCACCTCGCGCAGCGCGGCGTCGACGTCTTCGGGACGCAGCACGCCGCGACCCGTGACCTTCCGCAGCGCCTCAGTCAGGCGCGCCGACAGGGTCTCGAACATCAGACCGAAAGCCTCGCCATGCGACGCTGGAGGCCAGCAAGCTCCTTCTCCAGCGCCTCGATCGCCCGTTTGCGCCGCACAGTCTCCATGAGCAGGCCGAGCCGGCGCTCGTATTCCTGCAGGGAGCGAGTCGACCGCTTCACGATGTCGTGCACCGCGGCGCGCGACGTGCCCTCATGCTGGGCGATCTCTGCCAGCGACCAGTCGCTGCGCAGGTACAGATCGAGGATGGCCTGCTGGTGGTCGGTAAGCAGGGCTCCATATCGCTCGTAGAGGGCGAGCGATCGCCCCCGTGCCTGGAGGCTGTCAAGGCGCATACCTTGACAGCTTAGCAGGGCTAGAATCGGGTGGTGCTGGGCCCGCTGGGTGCAGAAGCCTTTCGCTATCACCGTTGGGCCAACCTGCACCTGCTCGACGTGTGCGGGGCATTGACGGATGAGCAGCTGCAGCTCACAGCGGCCGGAACATACGGCACGATCGGGGCGACACTCATGCACCTCATGGGGGCCGAGCAACGGTACATATGGCGCCTGACGGGCGCCGAACCTCGGTTCAAGGAAAAGGATGGATTCCCCGGCGTGGCTGCGCTCCGTGAGCTCGCCGCCGGATCCGCCGACCGCATGATCGAGCTCGCCCAGGAGATCAACCCTGACGACGAGATCGAGGCCACGTTCTCCGACGGACGCCATCGCCTGCGCTCGGGTGTCGTGCTCGTGCAGGCCCTGCATCACGGCAACGACCACCGCACGCACATCTGCACGGTGCTGGGCAGCCACGGGATCTCGTACGGCGACATGGACGTGTGGGCGTACGGAGACGCGGTGGGCGCCATCGTGCCGCTGGGCGCAGGCTGACGCAGGTGCTGACGGCCTTCATCCTCATCAAGGCGTCGCGCGAGGGCCTAAGCCTCGGTCCACGCCTCGCGGACATCGAGGGCGTCGCCGAGGTCTACACGGTCACCGGCGAGTGGGACTTCATCGCCATCGCGCGCGTGCGCGAGCACGAGGAGCTCGCGCAGGTCGTGACCCAGCGACTGACCAAGCTCGACGGTATCGAGAAGACGCAGACCCTGGTCGCTTTCCAGCAGTTCTCTGCACACGACCTCGAGGCCATGTTCGGCCTGGGCCTGGAAGACAAGCAAACCTGAGCGATCTGCGCGACTACGGCCCAGTGCGAGCGCCGGCACTCATGCCGGGAAATCGCAATTTCGGAGTGCGAGTGCCGGCCCCCGGCTACTGACCGAGGAAATCACAGCCGGCCGCGAAGGCGCCTGATCGGCACCTCCACCAGCGCGCGCCACTGCTGGCGGATCGCGATGCCGGTGGGCACAGCATGGCGCATGCCGAGTCGCGGTCGGGTGCGGCGCTCCAAGATCGCGGATCTGAAGTCGCCCTCGTACGCGGTCACGAGGCGGGCGATGTCGTGGCTGCCGAAATGGCTGTCGCTGCCACCTATGTGAGCGCCAAGCCGCTCGGCGTTGGCCGCGATGAAGGCATCGAGCGCTTTGCGACGACGGCGCCCGATGGGCACCGTGAACATGACCTCGATGCCGTCGACGGGATGGACCTCCAGCAGACGGCGCAGCATCCCTGGCTGGATCGAGCCGAAGTAGATGGGCATGAA
>VBIA01000179.1 GCA_005879985.1 Chloroflexota bacterium
GGGCTTATGGAGCCGACGCGTCGCGCGTCGAGGTGGTCGCGCCGGGCGTCGACGTCGCCACATTCAGGCCCATCGATCGGGCCGAGGCGCGCTCGAAGATCGGGGCCGGCGCCGGGCCGCTGCTCCTCTTCGTCGGCCGCCTCGAGCGCCTCAAGGGAGTCGACATCGCCATCCGCGCGCTTGCGCTGTTGCGTGGCCGAGGCTATGTCGGGGCGCGTCTTCTCGTGCTTGGCGCGGACTCCCGCGATGCCGACGAGAGCGAGATGGAGCGGCTGAAGGGAGTTGCATCGGCGGCCGGGGTGCGCGACGCCGTCGAATTCGTCGGCTCGGTCGCGCATCACGAGCTGCCGTACTTCTACTCGGCGGCGGACGTGTGCGTGATGCCTTCGTACAGCGAGTCGTTTGGTCTCGTGGGCCTCGAGGCGCAGGCGTGCGGTTGCCCTGTGGTCGCGTCCGACGTGTCCGGCCTGCGCTCGGTCGCGCGTGAAGGCGTGACCGGATTCCTGGTGGCCGGCGATGATCCGGCCGACTACGCGGATCGCATCGCCCGGCTGCTGGATGACCCGGAGCTGGCGCGGCAGATGGGCCGTCGCGGTCAGCTGCTGGCGCAGCGCTTCTCCTGGTCGCGAACGACGGACAGGCTTGCGGAGCTGTTCAGCTCACTGGCCGAGCGCAAGGCGGCGTCGAGCCTCAACGGCGGTCGCGCTTACAGCCGCGTCCACGCCGGCATCAGGCACGAGTAAGGAAAGGTCTGCGAGTCGAACCGGGTAAGCGCGGTCGGCCTGGTTCCGTCGGCGTTCATGAGCCACACCTGGTCGCCACTGATGAAGGCGATCTGATGGCCGTCAGGTGATGGCACCGGGTCGCTGACGTCCACGACGGTGGGCAGTGCCGGCAATCCCAGCCCGATCGTGAGCGACGGCGGCGGCGAGGCGACGTTGATCACGAACGCTTTGCTGACCGGTCTACCGTCCGCACTGACAAATGCCGCCATCACCATGTGGTCCGAGTCGTGAAGCCAGGCCGGCGCACTGATGTCGCCGTGGACGACGCTGGTCAGAGAGGCTGAGCCCGTCAGGTTGCGCACGCGCAAGGTGACTGTGCCGGCGTCGTGCCTGAGGTACGCGATGCGGTTGCCGTTTGGCGCCCACCTCAGGTCGGAGACCGACGTGAACTCGGACGCGAGCGCGTATCGGGATCGCAGGCCGACGTCGTAGCCCCAGATGCGAGTCGTGCCGTCCAGCTGGTCTTGAGCGAACGCGACCCGCTCGCCGCTCGGGCTCACCGAGACCGTCTTGACCAGCGTGCCGATCACGTAGTCGGCGCCGGATTGCGGCGCACGGTACAGCGATCCGGCCGAATCGAGATAGACGTAGCCGAGCCCTGGGGCAAGGGCCGCTGCCCAGATGGCGCTGAAGCCAAGCGACTGCGCGCCGTCGCCTGGCGCGAATGTCGCCCAACCGTCGGCGGTCTCGAAGATGAGTCGCTGACCGTCTGGCGACCAACTGTAGGCGTTCACGGCTCCCGCCTCCATCAGCTGCCGTGGGATGCCTGTCTCGTTGACGATCCACAGGCCGCCGGAACTTCCGGCGGGATTCTCGGCCGCGAAGGCGACCCAGTGATGAAGGGGTCGCGCCGCGCCGGTGCTGAAGGTGATCGACCGGACCTGATCGAGCTCGTTGCCGTCCGTGTCCTTCGCGAGCTGCGTGACACGCACCCGGTACAAGGTGTTGGGCTGGAGCAATGACGCCGGGGCGACGATCGCCCGTCGAGAGTCGGATGGATCGATGCGGACTCCGAACCGAATCTCCGGCGTGAAGACGATGGCGCTGACCAGGCTCGATTCGAGCATCGCCCGCGAGAACGTGACGGCCACATAGTCGGCGGGATCCACTCCTCCGTCGCCGTCAGACGGAGTTGAGCCCGCGAATCGCGGGGGCAGCTCCGTGTCGAACGACCAGTGATGTCGAAGCTCGTACACGTTGCCGGCCAGGTCGCTGTACCCCGCCTCGAGCACGACCTCGTATGTCGTCCCGGTGGCCAGCTTGTCGTGCTCGTAATCGAGCTGGTGGCCGTTCTTCCACTTGATGCTGCCGCTCACGGCGGGCACCAGGTGCAGCCGGCTTTCGACCGCGGCGCGGTCGACGTCGTGGTCGAAGGTGATCTGGACCGGCGCGAGTGTGGTCACGTCCTTGGCGCTGCGCAGCGGCGAGTAATCGACGATCTGCGCGGGCGCGCCACCGCAGGCGACGGCGCCAACCAGCAGGGTGACCGCGGCGATGGCGACGGCCCAGGGCTTCACTAGCCCCGTGCCACCTTCATCAGCCGAGTGGAGCGGAAGCCCGGATTTATTCCGGGCGTCACCTGGCTTACCACATCGTCACTACGCATACTCTCCCACCTAGCGTGGGGGGTTCCGCGGGGGGATCCTGATCCCCCCGCGCTTTCAGTAGTGGCTCTTGAGCCGCGCCCTCATCTCTTGCGCCAGCTGCTCGAGACGCGAGGAGTCGACAAATAGAAGCGAGATGCTCGGGACCTGATCGATGGCGGCCTCGATGCCGGCGATTGATGGATCGGCGGCGCCAAGGATGTCCTTCACCTTGCGGGCCCGGTTGCCGAGCTGGTCCTCGGCCATGGCCTGGAGCTCCGCGACGATGGCGGCCCAGTCGAGCTGCGGGCCCGTCGGCGCGGGCGGTGCGGTGGGCGCGATGGCCGCCGCCTGCTGCATCGGCATCGCCGGCATGCTCGGCGGCGTCGGAGCTTCGCGGGGCATCGCCTGGTAGGTGGCCGTCTGCGCGACCACCGGGATCTGCGATGTCGTCGGTTCGGCCGGAGGAGCCGGTGATGGGGCGGGAGTCGGCGGCGTTGTCTGCGCCACCTGCGGGCTCATACGTGGGCCGCGCTGCCCGGCGACCACCTCGTCGATGTCGAGCGGAGTGTGAGTCGATGTGTCCGCCGACTTGACCTCGATCATCGCGTTCGGGTCCTCGCACAGCGCGAGCGCCCGGTCGGGCTTGTCGGAGATGTCGCGCGACTCGCTGGTGTACGCGCCCGCGAGCTCGCCCTCCGAGAGGATGATCACGCCCGTTCCGGATCCGGCGCGGATCATGACGCTGCCACTCAGCTTCCGGTCGTTCAGGAACTTGAGCAGCGCCTTCATGTCGACCCACGAGGCATAGAGCTCGGTGTACATCGGCCGTGAGACCGTGAGCTCGTACAGGCCTTCGATCAGCTCGGGCGACAGGCCCACCACGTCGAGGACGCCGTGCCCGTTGGTGACGTCCTCGTTGAAGCGGTGCAGCGCCTGCTTGCCGAGGACAAGGCCCTGCTTCTGGTCCTCGCCCGCGTCGTACATGCACTCGAGCGCCTGGCCTTCGCGGAACAGGATCAGGGCCGAGGCCTCCTCGGTGAGCAGCCGCACGTAGCCGGTGTAGGCCTCCTTCTCGAGCGTTGTGATCAGCCGCGGAAAGTCGACGAACGAAGTCTTCAACGAGTCGTAGATCACCTGGCCCGCGGGAACGGGGATCGGCTCGCGGCCGTGCTTCGGCTGCGGGCGGTGCTTGACGCCGCGTCGCGGCTGGGGGGCTTCCACCTTCTTCTCTACTACAGGATGATCCCTGCGCTCCTCTGGTGCATCGGGCGGAGGTGGAGCGGGCTGCCGGGGAACCTCTTCCAACCCAGACTCGGCGGCCTGAACGAGCTCGGGGATGCCCGCCTTGACAGTCTCGTCCGAAGGCAGCTTCGCTTTGGCGTCGAACTCGAACTCGCCGCCGCCCCAACCGAGCGCGCTGACGACCGCGGCGTCGCCGGCCATACCGTCGCTCTGCGCGTGGAACAGGTGACCGAACAGGAAGTACAGGGACGCCGACTTCCCTGAGCCGTTGCGAACTGTGAGAGTGCCTGTCGACCGCTCGCCCTGAGCGGTCTCGAGGAGGTTCTTAAGGCTGGTCTCGGCCAGCGAGCCCCGTGATTGCACCCACCTTCTCCCGAGTTCGAGTCGAACTCAAATTTCTCCCAACCAAAGAAAAGTTAGTATAGATATCGATATCAGATCTCGCGCCAGCGGAGCCACGGCGAGATCCTCCGGCACCGGCGGGCGCTATGTCTGAGAGTACCGGCCCCACCGCATCAATCGGCGCAGCACCTATCGATGGAGCCGCGCCGGCTCCGATTCGACCACCGGCGTCACGGCTGATCCTCATCCGTCACGGCGAGTCGACCTGGAATCGAGAACGGCGCATCCAGGGGCAGCTTGATCCCCCGCTCTCGGAGCAAGGACACGAGCAGGCGCGCCGCGTGGCCGGGCGATTGGCTCGCCGGCAGGTCGATGGGTTGTACACAAGTGACCTGTTGCGCGCCAGCCAGACCGCCGCGCCGATCGCCTCGACGCTGGGCGTGGAGGCCAGACCAATGAAGGAGCTGCGCGAGATCTTCCTCGGCGACTGGGAAGGCCTGCACACCGACGAGCTGGGGCAGCGATTTCCCGAAGCGTGGGACGCGTGGATGCGCGAGCCCAGCTGGGACGTCGTGCCGCGCGGCGAGGGAGCCTCGGCGTTCGAGCAGCGGGTGGTGTCGGCCCTGGACCAGCTCTTCGAGCAGCACTCACACGGCGACGCGATAGTGGTGACACACGGCGGCGTGATCCAGATCGCGCTGCACCGCGTCGTCGGCAGGCCAAGCTACGGGCTGTTCCCGTTTCGCATCTCCAACGGATCGGTGAGCATCGTCGAGAGGCGCAATGGCCGCCTGGTCATCGCCACGGTGAACGACACGAGCCACCTCGAAGGGACTCCGGAGGAGTGAGCACCGACGCTCAGTCGTGGGACTCCGACGTGGAGACGCTCGCCGCGCCTTCTGTCGCGCCGCTGCTGCAGAGCTGGGGGTGGGGCAACGTGCAGGCGAAGGCGGGGTGGTCGGTCGAGCGCGTTCGCCTGAAGGACGCAATGGCGAGCGTGCAGCTGCGAGGAATCGGCGGCGTTCGCGAGGCGTACGTTCCGCGCGGCCCTGTGCCGGCGACACCAGAGGCGATCGAAAGATTGATCGAGTGGGCGCGCGAGCGAAGGGCCGCGCGCTTGCGCATCGAACCAGACGCGTCGCCCGAGCTTGCCGAGGCGCTGAAGGCGCAGGGCTTCGAGCCTGTGTCGCCCGTGCAGCCCTCGCACAGCGTGATCCTCGACATGAAGCCTCCCGACGAGCTGTTGAAAACGTTTCGTCACGGGCGCCGCTACAACATCCGCGCCGGACTGAAGCGCGGCACAGTCGCCGAGGAGGGCAGGGACGCGGCCGAGCTCGAGCGGCAGTCGGCCGCGGTCGAGCGGCGCGAGTCGATCAGCCTGCCCGGCCGTGCGTACTACGAGCTCCTGCTCAACCTTTTGCCGTGGTGCCGCACGTACGTCGCGCGCCATCCCGAGACCAAAGAGGCTCTGGCCGCGGTGCTCGTGGCGCGCCACGCCGGCCGGGGCTACAGCCTTTTCGCCGGCAGGACGGGCAAGCATTCAGAGCTGATGGGCAACGACGTCGCCTGGTGGACGGCGATCTCGTCATGCGCCGATTCCGGCTGTCACGACTTCGACATGTGGGGCGTGCCGCCGCCCGGCTCCGGACCGGAGCACCCCTGGCACGGGCTGGGCGTGTTCAAGTCCGAGTTCAACGGGCGGGAGGTCGCCTACACGGGCGCCTGGGAGATCGTCCTATCGAAGACGGCTGCGCGCCTGCTTTCTCTCGAGAAGTCAGCCCGCTCAAGGGTCAGGGGTATCAGGCGCAACATATCCTAACAATCCTTCAGATTGATTAGTATGATGATGGGGAAATACTGGGGATATGTCGGAGCCTTCGAGATTGGTGATGGTTGTGGACGGGGACCCGGCGGTGCGCCGGGAAGTCCGCACTGCCTGCGAGCAGGACGGCTACCAGGTGCTCGACGCCGAGACCGGCGCCGAAGCCCTTCGCCTCCACACCTCCGCGCACCCGATTCTCGCCCTGCTCGAGGTGAGCCTGCCTGACGGGTCCGGATACGACGTCTGCCGGGAGCTCCGCCGGACCGACCCTACGACGCCGGTGATCATGATGAGCGGCCGGTCCGACGAGATCGACGTGGTCGTGGCGCTTGAGATCGGCGCCGACGACTACGTCACCAAGCCGCTCCGCCTGCGCGAGCTGGCCGCCCGGGTGGCGGCTCATCTGCGTCGGGCCCGCATGGAATCGGCAGAGGCGCTGCGGACTCGCCTCGAGTTCCGCGACCTCATCATCGACGTCAACGAGCGCCGGATCTACAAGTCGGGCAAGGAGGTCGAGCTCACACACACGGAGTTCGACCTGCTGACCTTCCTCGCCAGCAACGCCGGCAAGGTGCTGAGCCGCGAGAAGATCCTGAACGCCATCTGGGGCTACGAGTACCCCATCGAGACGCGGGTCATCGACGTGCACATCAGGAACCTGCGCAGGAAGATCGAGACCCAGCCCGCGCGTCCTTATTACATCCTCGCCGTGCCGGGCATCGGCTATCGATTCACCAACGCGCGCCCGGCCTAGATACTGATCCCGCCCTAGAACCCAGCGCCGTCGCTGTAGGCTATCCACCCAGTGAAGCTGACCGGCGTCAGGATCAGACGCTTTCGCAACATCATCGATTCCACACCGATCAGCGTTGAGCCGCACGTCACATGCCTGGTCGGCAAGAACGAGTCCGGAAAGACGGCCGTTCTGGAGGCGCTCTACCGCCTGAAGCCGATCTACCCGGCCAACTTCCGCGACATCGACGACTATCCTCGCTGGCTGCTCGCCGAGCACCGGCGCAGCGGCGAGATCGAGAGGACGACTCCCGTCGAGGCCACCTTCGAGCTGGACGCCGCGGACGTTGAGGCGATCGTCGCCATCGGCGGCACGGGGATCGTCACCGAGGGTCAGGCGCTCATCGTCCAGAAGGACTACGGCAACAAGATCCACGTGAGCGTCCCCGACATCAACGAGCGCGCGACGGTCACGCGGCTCCTCGACTCGGCCAAGCTGCCCGACGGGTTGCGGTCCATCCTCGGCGACCCGGCGACGGTGGCCGACCTGTCAGCCCGGCTTGCGGACATCGAGCACGCCGTGCCGAAGATCGACTCGCCGACACAGAAGGCCGTCGGCCAGCTCGAGGACGCGATCAAAAGCCAGTTCCCCGAGGGCGTGGAGCAGGCCATCGAGACGCTGGTCGTGCAGCGCATGCCGAGCTTCCTCTACTTCAGCGAGTACAGCCAGCTGCAGGGCAAGGTCGACCTCGAGCATCTCTTCGCAGAGGGCTCGCAGCTCGACCCGAGCCAGCTGACTGCGCGATCGCTGCTGCAGCTCGCGCACGCCGACAACCAGTCGCTGCTCACCCTGGACTATGAGGAGCGCCGCTCCGAGCTCGAGGCGGCGGCCAACAGGTTGACGCACGAGGTGGCCCGGTACTGGTCGCAGAGCGGCGACCTGCGTGTGGACATCGACGTCGAGATGGCGCCCAGCGGCGGCAGCCACATCGCCAAGTACCTGCAGATTCGCGTCGAGGACCTGCGCAACGGATTCAGCCGCTTCGACCAGCGCTCATCAGGCTTCCGCTGGTTCTTCTCGTTTCTCGCGGCCTTCCACGAGTTCGAGAAGCAGAAGGACCGAGTCGTGATCCTTCTCGACGAGCCGGCGCTGGAGCTGCACCCGCGCGCACAGCGCGACTTCCTGCGGTTCATCAACGAGCGCCTCGCGCCGAAGCACCAGGTCTTCTACACGACGCACTCGCCGTTTATGGTCGAGGCCGAGCACCTCGACCGCGTGCGCCTGGTGGAGGACAGGGGCCGCGGCGTCGGCGCGGTGGTGTCGTCGGACGTGCTGTCCGCCGAACCCGACAGCTTCTTCCCGCTGCAGGCGGCGCTCGGCTTCGACATCGCGCAGTCGTTGTTCGGTCGGCCCGACAACCTGCTCGTGCAGGCGACGTCCGATTACACGTACCTCACCGTGATCAGCGATCACCTGAAGCAGTTCGGACGCGAGCACCTCAACGATCGGTGGCGAATCCTGCCCGCCGGCGAAGCGGCCAACCTGCCGGCGGCGGTGGCGCTGATCGGCCGGCAGATGGGCGTGACCGTGCTGGTCGAGTCGCGCAACGGGAACGAGAAGCTCGTCGAGCTGGCGAAGGCCGGATTCCTGAAGCCCAAGCGGTTGGTCGCGGTGGCCGAGGTGACGGGTTCGTCGCGCGCGGACGTCGAGGACCTGTTCGAGGTCGAGGACTACCTCGCGCTGTACAACCAGGCCTACGGCAAGGCGGTCCGCTCGGCCGACCTGCCCGCCGGGGAGAGGATCGTCGAGCGGATCCGCGAGAAGGAGGGCGACTTCGACATCGGCCGCCCCGCCGACGCCTTGCTGCGGCTGCGCGACAAGCTGCTTCCTCCGCTCAAGCCTGCGACGCGAGCGCGCTTCGAGGAGCTGTTCCGGAGAATCAACAAGACTCTTTAAGGCGCGGGTGAGGGCTGCGGCCCTCCCCCGCGGGACCCCCTCCCGGGCACGCCTGGCCGCGATTGGCAGGCGTCTCGCAGCAGTACGTCTGGTGTCGGCCGGGATGAACCCGGCCTACTTGCGGCGCTCGTCTAGGAGCGGAATCCGAGCTCGCGCAGGCCTTCCAGGACGAAAGGCCTTTCCTCGATGCGCGGGTGCGGGATCTGCAGGTCCTTGTCTGCAACGTGCTCATCGCCGAACAGCAGGATGTCGACGTCGATCGTCCTCGGACCCCAGCGCCGTTTGCGCACACGCCCGCCCTCGCGCTCGACCGCTTGCGCCGCGCGCAGCAGACGGCGCGCCGTGCCTTCCCACGCGACCTCTAGCACCTGGTTGAGAAAGCGCGGCTGGTCGACCACGCCCCACGGCTCTGTCTCGATCACGGTGCTCTGGCGGAGGATGCGCGCGCCTTTCTCGCGCAATCGCCTGCGCGCGGCGCTCAGGTTGCGAGCGCGCCGCCCGAGGTTGGATCCCAGTCCTAGGTAGGCGATCTTCAACGGCCCTCACCCTGACCCTCTCCCACTTGTCTCAACGGCCCTCACCCTGACCCTCTCCCACTGAAGTGGAAGAGGGATACTTGATGCGATCGGCAACCGCCACGACGCGCATCATCACGCGCACGTCGTGTACGCGCACCACGTCGGCGCCGCTCAGGATCGCGACCGCGACCGTGGCCGCCGTCCCCTCGACGCGGTCGGTCACGGGCAGGTCGAGCAGCTTGCCGATGAACGACTTGCGCGATGTGCCGATCAGGATGGGCTGGCCGAGCTCGACCAGCTCCGGCAGGCGGCGCATCACCTCCCAGTTGTGGTCGGCCGTCTTGCCGAACCCGATGCCCGGATCGACGAGCACCCGTTCGCGCGGAACACCGGCCGCGATGGCGTTGTCAGTCGCAGCGCGAAGCACGCGCTTGATCTCATCCATGAGGTCGCCCGCGTACTCCGTGCCGTCCTGGTTGTGCATCAGCACCAGCGCGCAGCCGCGCCGCGCGGCGAGGTTTGCAAGCGCAGGCGATCGCTGAAGCGCCCACACGTCGTTGAGGATCGTCGCGCCCGCCTCGACGGCGGCCTCTGCGACCTCGAGCTTGTACGTGTCGATGGATACAGGCACGCCTGACCCTTTCACGAGCGCCTCGACCACGCGCTCGGTGCGGCGGATCTCCTCGGGCACGCTGATCGGCTCGTGGCCCGGACGCGTCGACTGGCCGCCGACGTCGAGCATGGCCGCGCCCTCGCGCGCCATCACCAGGCCTTGCGAGATGGCGCTCTCGAGATCGTCGAGCCCATCACCGCTGAACGAGTCAGGGCTCGTGTTGACGATGCCCATCACGTACGTGCGAGAGCCCCAGTCGAATCGGTGACCGGCGATCTCGGCGCCCAGCATGGGCCGATTATGCTGCGCTCGTGCGGCTATTCGAGCTCGCGCATGGCGTGCCCGGCGCGATCGTGGACGGCGATGGCGGTGCGGAGATCAGCGGCGTCCAGCCTGACTCGCGGCGCGTGAAACCGGGCGACCTGTTCGTGGCGGTGCCTGGCATCCGCGCGGACGGTCACGCGTTCATCGCGGACGCGGTCGCGGCCGGCGCGGCCGCGGTAGCGGTGCAATCCGATGCCCAGGTGCCGAATGGCGTCGCTGCCCTCCGGTTTCCGTCCACCCGCTCGGCGCTGGGCGAGCTGGCCGCGGAGTTTTACGGACGCCCCGCGCGCCAGCTGAAGGTCGCGGGCGTCACGGGGACTGACGGCAAGACCACGACCACGCACATGGCGGAGCACGTGCTGCAGGCCGGCGGCATCGTCGCCGGCGCGATGAGCACCGTCGCGTACAGCGTGGCGGGCCGAGAATCCGACAACACCAGCGGCCAGACCACGACCGACGCGCACGAGATCCAGGCGTGGCTCAAGGAGATGGTCGATGCCGGTGTCCGCTGCGCAGTGATCGAGACCACGTCGCACGCGCTCGTGCAGGAGAGGGTCAATGCGTGCGACTTCGACGTCGCGGCCTTCACCAACGTCGGCCACGACCACCTCGACTACCACGCGACCTGGGAGGACTACCTCGAAGCGAAGGCGCGGCTCATCGACCTCGCGGCGAAAGCGGCGGACAAAGGGATCGAGAAGACAGCCGTGCTGAACCGCGACGACCCGAGCTACGAGCGGCTATCGCGCCGGCCGATCTCCCGGCGCTGGTCGTACGGCCTCACGACCGCCGCCGATTTCCATCCTCTCGAGCTCGGCATGACCGACGCGGGCGCGCATTTCCGTTTGAAGACGCCGCTGGGCGAGACGTACGTGGCTCTTGCCGTGCCTGCGCGCTTCAACGTCTACAACGCCATGTGCGCGGCCGGCGTGTGCATCGCGCTCGGCGTTCCGCTCGAAGATGTGGGCAGAGGGCTTGCGAGCTTCGAGGGCGTGCGCGGCCGTCTCGAGCGCGTCGACCTGGGCCAGGACTTCCGCGTGTTCATCGATTTCGCGCATTCCGCCGGTGCGCTGGCGAGCGCGCTTGCCGAGCTGCGCCCGTTCACGCAGGGAAGGCTAATCGTCGTTTTCGGGTCGACGGCCCGCTCCGACCACGACCGCCCCGGCATGGGACGCGCGGCCGCTCAGTTCTCCGACTTCTTCATCATCACGACGGACGATCCGCTGGACGAGGACCCTGTCGACATCGCGCGTGACGTGCAGTCCGGCGCCGAGGGCAAGGCGCCGGGCCTCGACTACGAGATCGTCATCGACCGCCGAGCCGCGATCCGCCGCGCGATCGAGCTGGCGCGGCCCCACGACACGGTGCTGCTCGCCGGCAAAGGCCACGAACGCTCGATGCGCGTGGCTGGAGGCTCAGAGCCGTGGGACGAGCGAGCGGAAGCTGAGGCCGCGATCAAAGAGAGGCTGGCCGCGGCGCGCTAAACAGCCGAGGTGGAGTTTGAGGCCGGATTTACTCCGGCCGGCATCCCGCGTGCCACCTACCAGGCGCCTCCAGCAAGTCTTTGCGGAGGGGGTTCCACGGGGGAGGCCTGCCTCCCCCGTGCCTGCAGACGCCCCCGCCGACCATGCGCACGATCTCGACCACGTCGCCCGCGCGCAGCGTGATCTCTCCATAGCGATCGCGCTCCACGATCTCGCCGTTGTGCTCGACCGCGACCGATCTGGGGTCGACGCCGAGCCGGGCCAGGTAGTCCAGCAGCCGGGTGGCATCGTCGAGGTCAACGTGCTTGCCGTTGATCTGAAGCGCGATCACCTGAACAGCGTGATCGCCGCGTACCCTGCCGCGCCGGCTTTGGCGCACTCGTCCGCGCGCTCGGAAGTCACGCCGCCGATCGCGAGGACCGGTATGCGCACAGCTCGCGCGACATCGGCCAGCGCTCCAATGCCATGCGATTTCTGGTCCGCGTGGCTAGGGCTCGGCCACACGGGCCCAAAGATCACGTAGTCGGCGCCCTCGCGCTCCGCCGTCACGGCCGATTCGATCGAATGCACCGACCGCCCCACAAGGCGCTGGCCCATCAGCGTTCGGGCGTCCGCCACGCTGATGTCGCGCTCGGGCAGGTTCACGCCGGCGGCGCCGGTGGCCAGCGCGACGTCGCATCGGGAGCTCACGACCACCGGCACTGACGCTTTCGGCACGAGTGCGTTGGCCTCGCGCTCGACCTCGCGCGCCGTGAGATTCGGAGCGCGGAGCTGAAGAATGGTCGCGCCCCTCTGGATCGCATTCAGGCCGGCTCCGGCGCTAGCCACCACCCCCATCGCGACCGGCGTGATTAGGACGGTCGCGAGATTCCCTCAGTCGGTGAGCTGGCGGTGGCGTCGGCGCGACGAGGGATGCGGCCGGCGGTGAAGGCCTTGCGACCTGCCTGCACTCCATCCCTGATGGCCTCTGCCATCATCGCGGGGTCGCGCGCCATCGCGATCGCGGTGTTGACCAGAACCGCGTCCGCCCCAAGCTCCATCGCGAGCGCCGCGTCGGAGGGAGCACCGATGCCGGCGTCGACAACGACCGGCACCTTCGCGTCGTTGATGATGATTCGGATCTGCTCGAGCGTCTGCAACCCCTGGCCCGAGCCGATGGGCGAGCCCAGCGGCATCACCGTCACCGTGCCCAGCTGCTCGAGCTTCTTCGCGAGCACGGGGTCGGCGTTGATGTAGGGCAGCACCTGGAACCCCTCAGCGACCAGAACGCGCGCCGCCTTCAATGTCTCCTCGGGGTCGGGCAGCAGGTAGCGCGGGTCGGGAATGACCTCGAGCTTCACCCAGTCCGACAGGCCCATCGAACGCGCAAGGCGCGCGATCCGGATCGCCTCGTCAGCGGTGCGGCAGCCGGCCGTGTTGGGGAGGATGCGGAACCGGCGCCAGTCGATGACGTCGAGGATCGTCTTCTTCTTCGGGTTGTCGAGGTCCAGGCGTCGCAATGCGACGGTGACCAGCTCGCAGCCCGAAGCCTCAAGCGCGGCGACCATGGTGGCGTCGTCGGAGTACTTGCCGGTACCCACGAACAGGCGCGAGCGCAGCTCGGTGCCGGCGATGACCAGCGTGTCCGGCCTGGTTGCTGTCTGCACGACAGCCCAAGCTTACGTCGCGCTAGGGGAGAGGCTGCTGGGCGATAAGTGCCTTGTCGCGCTCGTACGTGAGCCGCTTCACGGCATCCGCTAGAGGCAGCCACGACATGCGGTCGACCTCGCCGCCCGGCCGGAATCGCCCGCTGATGACCTCCATCACCCAGTAGCACGCGACCTTGTTGCGGCCGCGCCGGTCGACGTACGCGGTGCAGCCCACAGGCCGGCCCAGCTCGCATCTAAAGCCGGTCTCTTCCTTGACCTCGCGCAGCGCGCACTCCTCGGGGGTCTCGTCGGAGTCGACCTTGCCCTTCGGCAGCGTCCAGTCGTCATACGCCGGCCGATGCACGACAACGATCTCGGTTTCGCCAGATGAGCCTTCGCGGCAGACAATTCCGCCGGCCGCTTTGACGACGTTTACGTCGGTCAATTCGAGGATCTTTGTGGCCACGCTTTGCTCCTTCGTCTGGTGCGACGTTGTGCGGTGATCAGAGTCTAGCGTCACAAGCGTCTACCAACAACGGAACTTTCGTCATCCATGAAGGCCTGCGGTGCTGAGGATTGCGAATGTCACCCAGGCGATGATGGCGGCGGAGGGAATGGTCACGATCCATGCCGCGATGATGTTGGCGCCGATGCCCCACCTGACTGCGGACAGCTTCCTGCTCGCGCCTACTCCCATCACCGATCCGGTGATGACGTGCGTGGTGCTCACCGGAAGACCAACGAGGGTCGCCACCTGGATCACGGTCGCGCCTGTCAGCTGAGCTGACATGCCGGTGGCTGGGTCGAGCTTAAGGATGTTCCATCCCAGCGTGCGGATGATTCGCCAGCCTCCTGCGTACGTACCGAACGCGATCGTCGCCGCCGAAAGGAAGACAACCCAGAGCGGCACCTGGAACTTGGGCAGCTCGCCTGCGGCGACGAGCGCGAGTGTCATCGCCGCCATCGTCTTCTGCGCGTCGTTGGCGCCGTGGGAGTACGAGACGAATGCGGCCGTTGCCACCTGGAGCACGCGGAAGGTGCGATTCAGCCGCACCGGTCTGAACTTGAACTGGTGGATCACCAGCAGGAGCACTGTGATAAACGCGGCTCCCACCGCGAAACCGATCGGCGGAGAGATGACCAGGCTGGCCACCTGCCTGGCCAGCGCGCTCCATCTGACGCCATCCAGGCCGTGAGCCGCCGCGATGCCTGCGCCGCAGAGGCCGCCAATCAGAGCGTGCGTGGAGCTGCTCGGCAGTCCGAGATACCACGTGATCAAGTTCCAACAGATGGCGCCCAGAAGGGCAGCCATGATCACGACGAGGCCCGCCTTGAAGGCCAGCGTGCCGGCGATCGTGTTCGACACCTTGGCCTGAAAGAAAGCCACAGTGACCACCGCGCCGACGAGGTTGAAGATGGCGGACAGCACCACCGCTGCCTGGGGAGAAAGCGCGCGAGTCGATATCGACGTAGCGATCGCGTTCGCGGTGTCGTGGAAGCCGTTCGTGAAATCGAAAGCGACCGCGATGCCGATGGTGACCCACAGCAGGACGGCGGTCCCGGTCATCTGCCGGAAAGGCTGCGGGTCAGGCGTTCTTGATCGAGAGGGTCTCGATCACTTCTGCGCAGTGCTCGCATTCGTCCATGGTCTCTTCGAGCAGCGCGTAGACGTCCTTCCACTTGATGAGGTCGGCCGGGGCGAGGTGGTCGTTGAAGAGCTCCTTCAACGCCGTCCGGGTGATGCGGTCGCCTTCGTTCTCGAGGCGGTGGATTTCCTTCAGGAGCGGCTCCACGCCGTTGAAGTCCTCGAGCCGCTCGAGCGCCTCCTGCAGCAGCTTGCCGGCGCGCTCGAGGCACTCGCCGATCTCTTTGGCCTGGTCGGTGATGTGGCCGATGTTGTACAGATCGATCTTGTCGGCCACCTCCTCGGCCAGGTCCACGACCTCGTCGAGCGAATGCGCCAGCAGGAGGATGTCCTCCTGGTCGATCGGGGTGACGAACGTACGGTTCGTGAGCCGGTAAATCTCGTGGGTTACGTTGTCCGCCTGGTGCTCGAGGTCGCGTAGCCGTGGGTGCCGGCTTCGTCCCTCGAGCATCGACTTGCTGAGATCGGAAAGGGTCTCACTCAGCAGCTCGCCCTGCTTCCGAAACAGCTCGTAGAAACGGCGCTCCGTGGGCACCAGACTCAGCTTCATTCACGCCACCCCCGCACTAAAGGGTAAGCCACGGAGGATCGCCCCGCCCAGGCCCGGCCCGAGCGGGGACGAGCGTCAGCCGAGGACCGGCTGCCCTCCGGCGGTCACCCCGTGCAGGTTCTGCAGGGCCAGGCTCTGCACCGAAGACGGCAGTGGCGCGTACTGAAGATCGTGACCGTAGGTCTGTCCATCGGTCACGAGCCACTTGAGCAGGTAGACGATGGCCTTGCCCTTGTCGCCGTCGCTGATCGAAGCGTGCAGGATGATCCAGCTGAAGCCGGCGATCGGGTACGTGCCGTCTCCGGGCTCGTCGGTGATGGAGAAGTTAGTCGGGCTCACGTTGGCGTTCTGCGCCGCGGCGGCGGTGGCTCCGCCCACGCTCGCCTGCACGAACTTCCCATTCCTGTTCTTCAGAGATGCCTGGTGCATCTTGGCCTGCACGACGTAGGCGAGCTCGACGTATCCGATCGCGCCGTCAGTCTGGCTGATGGCTTGGGCGACTCCGTCATTGCCCTTTCCGCCGATGCCGGCCGGCCACTGAACCGACTTGGACACGCCCACCCTCGACTTCCAGTCGGGCGAGACCTTGGCGAGATAGTCCGTGAAGTGATACGTGGTGCCGCTGCCGTCCGAGCGATGAACAACCGTGATGGTCGCACCGGGCAGCTTGGCGCCAACGTTGATCGAAGCAATGGCCGGGTCGTTCCATTTCTTGATCTGGCCGAGGTAGATGGCGGCCAGCGTTGAACCGTCCAGCTGTAGCTTTTCGATGCCCGAAACGTTGTAGGCAATCGCCACGACGCCCAGCGTGGTCGGGATCTGGACCACCGCCGACGGGCCGCCGGCGGCGGCTATATCTGACGCCCCCATCGGAACATCGCTGGCGCCGAAGTCGACGGTGCCCTTGGTGAACTGCTGGATGCCTGCGCCCGAGCCCACGGCCTGGTAGTTGACCGTCACCTGCGGATAGCTCTGGCTGTATGCGAAGAAGGCGCGGCTGTAGAACGGCTCCGGGAATGTTGCGCCCGCGGCGGTGAGGCTCCCTCTGCCTACGTCGACCGAAACCGGCGCGCTGCTGTTGCCACAGGCGCAGACGACGACGGACACCAATGCCAAAACAACATTCGCAAGACTCTTGCCTGTAGCCCCCGGCATCGACTCCCTCCGCACAACTGGTGATGTTGATTGCGTGGAATCGACCCTAAGGCGCAGGCATTATCGGGCGGTTAACCGGCGCTTAAGTGGAGGCGCGACAAATCGAACCTATACTCCCGCCAGTGATCTGGGATCGCTGGCGAAGGTCCGTCCAGCAAGGCTCTGCCCCCGCTCCATTGAAACCGTTCGAGGACCTGATCGAAGACGCGCCGGTGATCGCGCTGCTAATCGATCGGGACCGCCGCGTCGTCGCCGTCAACCACGCGGCGCGCGATTTCTTCGACGTAGATCCCGCGCGGTTGCCCGCGAGCCTTGTCGAGCTGACGCTCGAGGGCAAGCTCCTCGACGTGATGCGGGCCGGCAGCGCTGAAGGCGAGACAGTGCTCGTCCACCGGCGGCGCACAGTGCGCACGAAGCTCGTCCCGGGGCCGCGTCCCGGCGAGACCCTGATGTTCCTGCTCGACGTCACTGATCTACGGCTGCTGGAGCGAATCAGGCAAGAGTTCGTGGCCAACCTCGTCCACGAGCTGAAGACGCCGATCACGTCACTGAGACTCACAGCCGAAGCGCTCGAGGGTGACCCGCCGCTGAAGGATCGCAAACGCTTCGCGGACCGGCTGATACGAGAGGCTGACCTGATCAGCAAGATCATCGACAACCTGCGGCAGCTGGCGGAAATCGAGGCCAATGCCCTGGCGCCTGAGCCCTCCCGCTTCAACCTCGACGACCTGCTGCAGGATCTCGCACGAAGGGTCGGTACGGAGCGGCGGGTCAACGTCGACGTCGCGCCGGGTCTGGCCGTGTCGAGCGACCGCGCCAAGCTCGCACAAGCCCTGGGCAATTTGCTTGACAACGCGGCCAAGTTCTCTCCGCCTGACTCGGCAATCGACGTGGCAGCCTCCGCCGTGGATGGCGAGGTCCGCATCAGCGTCCGTGACCACGGCCCAGGAATCTCGCCTGAGCACTGGAGTCGCGTGTTCGAGCGCTTCTATAAGGTCGACCGCGCGCGGCCCCGCGAGGCAGGTGGGTTCGGCCTTGGTCTGGCGATCTCGAAACACCTTGTCCAGACCCTCGGTGGACGGATCTGGACCGAGACCGCGCCGGAGGGTGGTCAGGTGTTCACGATCTCGCTGCCCCGTTCC
>VBIA01000037.1 GCA_005879985.1 Chloroflexota bacterium
ACATAGATGCGTACCGGCGACACGGAGATGCGCATGCGCCCCTCGTGCTCCCAGGGCGCGTCGCCGGCGAGCAGGGTGCGGATCTCCTTGATCGCGCGCTCGGTCCGCGCCACCGGCGGGTCGAATGCCAGCCTCGCCCACGTGAGGAACCTGTCCGCGCCCGCTCCGATCCCGAGCAGCGCGCGCCCCTCCGTGAGCTCGGCCAGCGACGCGGCGACCATCGCGATCTCCGACGCGTGCATCGAGACCGGATTGAACACGCCGACGCCGAGCTCGATGCGGCTGGTAGCTTGGGCCGCGGCGGTCACGAGTACCGGCGCGGAGTGAAAGAACAGGTCGTGCGACACCCAGACCTGGTCGAAGCCGCCCTCCTCCGCCAGCGCCGCAAGCCGCGCAAACTCCGCCGGGGCCACGTCGTTGTTGAAACGGACGCTGAACGTGAGCTTCATGGGCGGTTGATAGTGTTGCCCAATGGCCGGCGGCACCAGGCGCTTCCGCGACGGGCGCGGCTGGGAGAAGAAGGCGGGCTACTCACGCGCGATCCGTCGAGGTTCGCGCATCCACGTCAGCGGCACGACTGCTGCTGACGATTCGGCCGACACCTACGCCCAGGCGGTGCAGGCGCTGGAGCAGGCGCTGGCGGCCGTGACGGAGCTGGGCGGGACGAAGCAGGACGTCGTGCGCACGCGGATCATGCTGGCACCCGACGCTGACTGGGAGGCCGCCGCCCGGGCTCATGTGCAGCTGCTGGGGAGCGTCGCGCCGGCGAACACCATGGTCTACGTCGGAGGCCTGATCGGCGACGGCTACCTGGTGGAGGTCGAGGTCGAGGCCGAGGTCGAGAGCTCGTAGAGCCTTAGTGGCGAAAGGGGCATCTCGGTGATCGGGATGCCGAGCGCGTCCTCGATGCCCGACCCGATCACGGCGCCCACCGGGATCACGCCCGCCTCCCCCACCCCCTTCACGCCGAGCGGGTTGAGAGGCGACGGCGTCTCGATGTGCTCGATGTCGATCTTCGGGATCTCGGTCGCGTACGGCATCAGGAACTCCATGAACGACGCGTTCCGCAGCTGGCCGTCCGAGTCGTAAGCCAGTCGCTCGTAGAACGCGCCGCCGATCCCCTGCGCCACGCCTCCCTCTATCTGGCCCTCGACCACCATTGGGTTGATGACCTTGCCGCAGTCGTGGACCACCACGTACTTGAGGATCTCGAGGCGATATGTCTTCGGATCCACCCGCAGCCACGCGGCGTGGCATCCCGACGCCCACGCCGAGCCGGCCGGGCTGAAGTAGCCGGTCGCCTCGAGGCCGGGCTCTTCGCCGTCGGCGAGGGGCGGGCCGGGTCGGGCCTTTGGCGTGAACTGGGTGGCGGCCTCGGTGCCCCCGCCGAACGCGTAGCGCACCGGGTTCGACAGCACGGCGTCGGCCGCGATCTTCTTCGCCTTCTCCGCGACCATGCGCGCGGCCACATGCATCGCGTTGCCGGCCGTCACAGCGCCGCGCGACGCGAACGTGCCCACGCCCCACGGAAATCTGCGCGTGTCGCCGCTTGTGATCTCGACATCACGCACGTCGACGCCCAGCTCGTCCGCCACCACCTGCGCCCACACGGTTGCGTGCGCCTGGCCCTGGCTCGGTATGCCCGTCGCGGCCACGACCTTGCCTGACACGAGCACCTGCACGTGCGCGCCCTCGTACGGACCTACGCCAGTGCCCTCGACGTACATGCCCAGGCCCATGCCGACGTTCTCGCCGGCGGGCTTCGGACCCAATTTCTCGAGCGCGGTCTCCAGGAGCTTCGGATAGTTGCCGCTGTCGTAGACGACCGTGTTGCCGTCCTGCCAGCCGACCCCGACGTCGTATGGAAACTCGTCGGGCTGGATGAGGTTGCGGCGGCGCACCTCGGCCCTGTCGATGCCGACGTCGGCGGCGATGGCGTCGAGCGTGCGCTCCATGACGAAGCACGCGTGTGGGCGGCCGGCGCCGCGATAGGGCGACGTGGGGGTCGCGTTCGTGTACATGTCGCGGAACCGGACGCGGTAGTTCGGCACCCTGTACGGACCAGGCAGCTGGCCGGCGGTGATGATCGGGAGGATGATCCCGTACGGCGTGTAGGCGCCGCCGTCGTGGATGAAATCGTCATCGAACGCCAGCACGCGGCCTCCGTCGTCGTAGCCCACGTCGACCTCGTGCACCTGGCCGCGCTCCTGGTTGACCGCGGTGAAATGCTCCTGGCGGTCCTCGGTCCACTTGACCGGCCTGCCCAGCTGCATCGCCGCGTAGGGCACGAGCAGCTCGTCGGGGTAGAAGAGCATGATCTTCGGCCCGAACCCGCCGCCGACATCGGGTGCGATGACGTCGACCTGTGACTCGGGCAGCCCGAACAACACCGCAAGGCCGCCTCGGATCGAGGTCGGCGACTGGGTCGAGTCGTAGACGGTCAGCTTCCTTTCGCCATCCGACCAGCGCGCCCACACCGCGCGCGCCTCCATCGGGCTGGCGGCGCCGCGCTCGTATCGGAAATGAAAGTGCTTGCGCCTCGGCGCGGACTCGAGCGCCGCCGCAACGTTGCCCTTCTCCTGCACCATCTCCGCCGCGACGTTGCCGGGCACGTCGTCATGCACCAGGTGCTCGGCGCGCGCGGCGGTCTCGGGTGTGATCACAACCGGCAGCGGCTCGTAGTCGACCTCGACCAGCTCGGCCGCGTCCTCGGCGATCGCGCGACTTTCTGCGACCACGAACACGACCGCCTCGCCCGCGTAGCGCACGACCTCGGACGCAAGGCATCTCTGCGTGCGGCCGTGCGTGAGGTTCGGGTGCGGGATGAGGATCGGCAGGTCGGTGCCGCCGAACGGCAGGTCCTGCGCCGTGTAGACAGCGACCACGCCGGACATGGCGCGGGCGGCACTCACGTCGATTGAATTGATTCGCGCATGAGCGTACGGCGACCGCACGAGCACCGATTCGAGCGCACCTTCGTCGATGTCGTCGGTGAAGCGACCGCGGCCCCGCAAGAGGCGATCGTCCTCGGCCCTCTGCACCCGAGCGCCAAACCAGCGGGTGGTCATGGGGAGGTACCGGCACCCTCTCCCCCGGAGGAGGAGCGATCAGCGGGATTGGCACCCTCTCCCCCCAGGGGAGAGGGGTCAGGGGTGAGGGGCGCCAAAAGAACGGCCGCTCGGGTGACCGCGCGCCGTATCGACGCGTAGCCCGTGCACCGGCACAGGTTGCCGGCGATGCCCTCGTCAACCTGCTCCTCGGTCGGGTGGGGATGCTGCGCGAGCAGTCCCACGACCGACATCACGAAGCCCGGCGTGCAGAACCCGCACTGCAGTCCGTGACATTCGTGGAATGCCTGCTGCACCGGGTGCAGCTGGGAGCCGCCCGGAGCGAGGCCTTCGATGGTCGTCACGTCGTGACCTTCGGCCTGGACCGCGAGCATCAGGCACGACCGCACCGGCGCGCCGTCGAGCAGCACCGTGCAGCACCCGCAGACGCCGTGCTCGCAGCCGACGTGCGTGCCGGTCAGGCCGAGGTCGTGGCGCAGGTGGTCGGACAGCAGGCGGCGGGGATCGGATGGCGCAGGGTGCGCGAAGCCATTGACCTTCACGCGGCGAAGGCCTTGTCGGTCAGCACCCGAACCAGGTGGAGCCGAAACTCCGGCGTGGCCTCGAGGTCGCCGCTGGGCTGAAGCCCGCGGGCAGGATCTTTGGCACCGGCGAGCACGGGCGTCGGCGCCACGCCGAACAGGGCCAGCCGGTCACCGGCTCGAACCACGCCTGCCAGCGCGAAGTCGCCGTGGCGGCGCGATTCTTCGAGGATCGCGAACGGCTTCGGCGATTTCGGGAACCACGCTTCGACCAGCAGCTCATCGGGAGCGATCGACGTCTCGAACACGCCGGCGAAGAGCTCGCCCGCCTCGATCCTCCGCTCGCCTCGTTTCGATCGCGCGACGACGTGGCCGCCCAGCGCCAGCAGCACCGCCGGCAGCTCCGAGGCAGGGTCCGAGTGCGCGATGCTGCCGCACACAGTGCCGCGGTTGCGGATCACGCGGTGCGCGACCAGCCGCACGGCGGCGGAAAGCAGCGGGCACGCGCGCGCGACCAGCTCCGAGTCCTCGACCGCCGCCTGACGCGCCAGCGCCTGCACGGCAACGCCGCCGTCGCGCTCGTAGATCCGGTCGAGCCCGCCGACGCGGTTGATGTCCACCAGGTGCGACGGCCGCGCGAGCCGGAAGTTGAGCAGCGGCATCAGGGACTGCCCGCCCGCGAGCACCTTGGCATCCTCGAGCGAGGCGAGAAGCGCGCACGCCTCTTCAACCGTCGATGGCGCGTGATATTCGAACCGGGGCGGCTTCAACTGCTACTCGATCATCGCGACGGCGCGGCACAGCGCAGCCTCGCCGCCCTGGAACCGCCACGGGAAGCAGCCGAACAGGATCTTCTGGTCGAGCACCTTGTCGATCTCGCCGCCGAGGTTCTCGATGTGGACCACGTCGTGCGGAAACAGAAGCGTGTGCATGATCTGGTAGTCGTCGCGCGGCCAGATCTCGTCGAGGCTGCGGCCGAGCTTCTTCTCCGCGTCGACCGCCTCGTCGGCGCGTATGCGCCTGATGACAGTGTTCATCGGATGGTCGGCGCTGCCCGCGTCCACAGCAAGCCAGCGCACGCCGCGGTCGAGCACCCACTCCGCGAACTCGCGTGTCGGGCCGGGGTGGCGGATGAAGTAGCGCGTCTCGTCGAGCTGCGTGCGGTCGGTCCAGTTCTCCGTGTAGTAGCGGTGGTAGCCGGTGTGGATCACGAGGATGTCGCCACGCTCGATGCGGTGGCCCGTGGTCTTTTCCCAGCGCTCGAAGTGCTCGGGTCCGTAGAGGTCGAAATCGCCGACGCCCATGCGCTCGAGGTCGACCACGCATGCGGGACCGATGAGGAAATCAAGTGGCAGGTCACCGATGAACTTGCCGCCGGTCATGAAGTGCGCCGGCCCGTCGAGGTGCGTGCTGACGTGCAGCGTCATCGTGATCTCCTGGCCGCCGGCGCGATCGAAGGCCAGGTGCTTGATCCACCGGATCTGCGGGCCCGCGTAGCCCGCGAACGCGGGCGTGTGCAGCGAGAAGTCCTGCGTGAGGTCGAAGAACTTCACTGCGGCGAGCTCAGCTTCTTTCGCTCGATCTTGCCCATCGCGTTGCGCGGCAGCTTTTCGAGCACCACGATGCGGCGCGGACACTTGTAGGTCGCAAGGCGCTCGCGCGCGAACGCGATCAGCTCGCGCTCGTCCAGCGGCGACGCGCCGGACGGGACGACGAAGGCGGTCACCTCCTCGCCCCAATCCTCACTGGGCAACCCCGCGACCGCGACCTCTCCGACCGACGGATGCGTCTCCAGCACGAGCTCGACCTCACGCGGATAAACGTTGAATCCACCCGTGATGATCAGCTCCTTCAGCCGGCCCCGAATGGCGAGCGTGCCGTCGTCGCCGATCTCACCCACGTCGCCGGTGCGGAAGAAGCCGTCGGCGGTGAACGCCTCCTCGGTTGCCTGAGGGTTGCGCCAGTAGCCCTGGAAGACCTGGCCGCCTTTGAGCAGCACCTCGCCCGCCTCGCCGAGCTTCACCTCGACACCAGGAAAGGGGTAGCCGACTCGGCCGGCCTGGCGTGGCCCGTCGTAAGGGTTCGTGACCACGATGCCGCCTTCGGTGATGCCGTAGCGCTCGATTGGCGGCTGGCCGAGCAGCTTCGCGCATCGCTCGAACAGCGCCGGCGGCAGCGGCGCCGAGCCGGACACGAAGACGCGCACATGGTGCAGGTCGGTTGGGTGCGCCTCGAGCCAGTCACAGATGCGCTGATACATCGCCGGCACGCCGAACAGCATCGTCCCGCGCGCGTCGTCACCTCTTGTGAGCTCGGCCACGACCGCGGCAGGCGAGAACGGCACGAGCGTGGCGCTGGCGCCGCTGAGGAGCGTTCCGTGCAGGCCCATGCCCAGGCCGTGCAGGTGGAACAGCGGCAGCGCGTGGACCAGGATGTCGCGCGCCGTCCACCGCCACACCTCCACCGCGCCGCGGCCCTGCGCCAGGAACGCGCCGTGGTCGATGACCGCCCCTTTCGGACGGCCGGTGGTGCCGGACGTGTACATGATCGCGGCGGGGCTCTCGGGCGTGAGCTGCGGCATGTCCGGCGGCGCGCCTTCGGGCAGCTTCTCGAGGGGAGTGACGCGCTTGCCGATCTGCTCGACCACCGGCGCCCGCTGCGCGTCGGCGATGACGAGTACCGGCTCGGAGTCGTTGACGATGTGCGCCGCCTCGGCCGCGTGGTAGTCGGGGTTCATCGGCACGAGCACCGCGCCCGCGCGCTGCAGCCCGAGGTACGCGATCACTCGTTCGCGCAGCTCGTCGCGGGAGAGCCGGCGATCGCCCGCCCGCAGCACCACGCCGCGGCCGGGCTTAAGCAGCTCGGCGGGCAGCGTGCCCGAGCGGAGCCGCCGCCGGAGCGCCTCCACATCGGGCGCGGCTGAGCGCTCTTGAGCCACGGCAGATCAGAGTAACGGCCGGAGCTAGCGGCTGACGACCTCGGCCGGCTCGGCCTCCTTGTCCGTGATGTGCCCGGGCCGCAGCAGCTGGTAGAGCACTATCGCGCTCAGCGCGCCGAGGCCGAGGTTGTTGAAGACGAGCGTCAGCCCGAAGATGTGGATCGGAATCGGGGTCGTGGCCGAGATTCCCGCGGCGATGACGAGCGGGATCGCGGCGACCGCGAGATTGGCGCGCTTGGAGAAGTCAACCTTCGCGTCCACCCAGATCTTGCCGCCGATGACGGCGATCAGACCGAACAGGTAGATCTCGATGCCGCCCTGCACGCTTACCGGGATGCTGCGCACGAGCGCGCCGAAGATGGGAATGAACCCGAGCAGGATCGCGAACACGGCCGCGACCACGAAGACCATGATCGAGAACACGCGCGTGATGCCCATGACGCCGATGTTCTCCGCGTAGGTCGTCTCACCCGTGCCGCCGAACAGGCCGCTGATGGTGGTGCCGAGGCCGTCGCCGATGAACGTGCGGCCGAGCATGGGGCTGAGGTCGCGCTTCATGATGCCGCTGATCGCGTACACGTGGCCCGCGTTCTCGGCCACGAGGATCACGGGGATGAAGAAGAACAGGCTCAGCGTGCTCCCGAACTGGCTGAAGTCAGGGAAGCTGAAGGTCGGCACGCCGACGATCGAGGCGTGGCCGATGGCGCCCCAGTCGATGTGGCAGGCCGACTTGGCGTCCTGACAGGGCGGGTAGACCGCCGAAACGATGTAGCCGATCACGATTCCGATCAGTACCGGCAGCAGGCGGGGGAATCCGCGCAGGTAGACGGCGGCGCCGACGGCGGCGAGCAGCGTCACCGTGGCGGTGAAAGGCTCGCCTGCGTAGTTGCCGGTGGCTGCGCTCGCTAGCGCGAGTCCGATTACCGCGACCACCGTTCCCGTCACCACCGGCGGCAGGAGGTAGCGGATCGGGTTCACGCCCACGAAGTGGACGACGACGCCGATGATCAGGTAAATCACGCCGGCCATCACGATGCCCGCGTAAGCGAGGCCGTGGTTGTGCGAGGTGCCCTGAACGGCCAGCACCGAGCCGATGAAGGAGAAGCTCGAACCAAGGTAGCTCGGCACCTTGAAGCCCGTGACGACCAGGAAGATGAGCGTGGCGACGCCGCTGAAGAAGATGACCGTGTTGGGGTTGAAGCCGAGGATCAGCGGCACCAGGACGGTGGCGCCGAACATGGCCATCACGTGCTGCAGGCCCATCAGGATCGTCTGCGGCCACGCCAGCCGCTGCTCCGGGTAGATGACGTCTTTCTCGCGAACCGTGGTCGCCACTGCCATGGCCATCCCCCTTTGAACAACCCGGCTCCCGCCA
>VBIA01000181.1 GCA_005879985.1 Chloroflexota bacterium
AGCTCCTGTCGCCACTCGCCCTCTCGATCCTCGAACTGCTCGACGAGCAGCCGATGCATCCCTACGAGATGGCATCCAAGATGCGCGCCCGCCATCACGACGAGTTCATCCGCCTGAACTTCGGCACGCTCTACCACTCGGTCGAGGTGCTGGAGCGCAACGGCTGGATCCTCCCTGTCGAGCGCGAAAAGGAGGGCAAGCGACCCGAGCGAACTATCTACAAGCTCACCGACAGCGGTCGTGAGGTTCTGACGACCACGCTCGGCGAGCTGTTGCGCCAGCCGCGCAAGGAGTACCCGCACTTCGCCGCGGGGCTGATGTTCATGCACCACCTCACCGCCAAGCAGGCGGCCGCGCACCTGCACGAACGAGGCGAAACGCTCGACGTGATCGTCGGTAAGTTCCAGGCTGTGCTCGAAGAGCTGTTGCGTCGGGGCGTAACCCGCCTGGCGCTGATCGAGGTGGAGCACAAGATCGCGATGCTCGACGCAGAAAGAGAGTGGGTTCGCGGGCTGGAGCGAGAGATCAACGAAGGCAAGCTGGAGTGGAAGGTTGGAATCGACTCCGGCCATGAAGCGTTAAGGAGAAACCATGGCCAACGCGCGCACTAACCCGTGGCTCGTTCTTGTGGTCCTGACCACGGGCTTTTTCATGATCCTGCTGGATACCACGATCGTGAACGTGGCGATTCCCGCCATGAGCAAGGGGCTCAACGCCCCGTTCGACGAGATCCTCTGGGTCCTGAACGGCTACATCCTCGTCTATGCCGTGCTGCTGATCACCGCCGGCAGGCTGGGCGATCTCTTCGGCCAGCGAAACATGTTCGCGCTCGGGCTCGCCATCTTCACGCTGGCTTCCGCGCTGTGCGGCTTCTCGCAGAACTCGACCGAGCTCATCGCCGCGCGCATCGTGCAGGGCGTCGGCGGTGCACTTCTCACCCCGCAGACGCTTGCGATCCTGACATCCATCTTCCCGCCCGAGCGGCGCGGTGCCGCATTCGGCGTGTGGGGCGGAGTCGCCGGCCTCGCCACGATCACGGGCCCGACCCTCGGCGGCGCGATCATCACCTACACCGATTGGCCGTGGATCTTTTTCATCAACGTGCCGCTCGGCATCGGCGCTTTGATCGCGACCTTCGCGATCGTCCCGGACCTGCGCCCAGGGCGGCGGCAGGGCTGGGACCTGGTCGGAGTTGCGCTTGCGACCTCCGGCCTGTTCGGCATCGTCTTCGGCCTGATCGAGGGCCAGCGCTACAACTGGGGCGAGATCGCCTCCTACGGCATCACCATCCCGGAGGTCATCGGCGGTGGCGTGGCCCTGATGATTCTGTTCATCGTCTGGGAGCACTTCCAGACGCAGCCGCTGGTTCCGCTTTCTCTGTTCGAGGAGCGCAATTTCGCGGTAGCGAACTGGATCGCCGCAGCCATCAGCTTCGGCATGATGAGCATGTTCCTGCCGGTCACGATCTACCTGCAGTCGGTGCGCGGTTTCACCGCGCTCGCGGCCGGCCTCACCTTCGCACCCATGTCACTCACGTCGATGCTCACCGCTCCTTTCGCGGGACGGCTGGCGGATCGCATCGGCGGCAAGTACATCCTCATGACCGGCATCTCGCTGTTCACTGTCGGGTTCAGCCTGGTCGCCTACGTTGCTGGGCCCGACTCGACATGGCTCAACTTCCTCGTGCCCGCGATCATCGCCGGCGCCGGAATGGGTATGACCTTCGCGCCCATGACCACGGTCGCGATGCGCAACATCCAGCCGCGCATGGCCGGTGCTGCCTCCGGCGTCCTCAACACGACGCGCCAGCTCGGCGCCGCCATCGGCAGCGCGGTCGTCGGTGCGCTCCTGCAGACCCAGCTCGCGACCGCGCTGCACAACCAGGCCGTGGCCCACGCGAGCGAAGTTCCAGTCGCATTCCGCGACCGCTTCATCGCGATCTTCAGCTCGGTGTCCTCAAACGGCTTTCAGATCGGCACCGGGCAGACCGGAGCCTCACTTCCGTCCGGCCTGCCGCCCGCGGTCGCCGCGCAGCTTTCGAGAATCGCGCACGACGTTTTCGTCAGCGCGTACATCGACGCGCTGAAGAGCACGCTGGTGGTGCCGGTCCTCTTTCTGGCCTTCACCGCGCTCACGACGCTCTTGATCAAGCGACGCCAGCGACCCGCTGCACAGAGAGTTGAGGTGCCGGCAGAAGAGTTCAAGAAGGCGGCCGCGGGCTAGTCTTAGCCCCGTGTTCGGACCCCGCGACGGCTGGCTCCAGCGGGGCGGGATCGACCTCCATTACCTGGAGTGGAATCACCAGGTGGAGGCCGACTCCTTCCCCGTCCTGCTGCTGCACGGCCTCAGCTCCAACGCCCACTACTGGGACCGCGTCGCGGCACGGCTGGAGGGCCGCCGGCTAATCGCGCTCGACCAGCGCGGCCACGGGCTCACCGGCCGGCCGCCGCATGCACCGTCGGCGCCCGGCGGCTTTGCGATGGAGGAGCTGCTGGCGGACGCGACGTTCTTGGTCGAGAGCATCGGACTCGAGCGCCCGGTCGTCGTCGGACACTCATGGGGCGCGACGGTCGCGCTCGAGCTGGTCGCGCGCAATCGTGGATTCGCCTCCGCTCTCGTCTTCATCGACGGTCCGGTCCAGAGCGCGGCCAACCTCTTCGGATGGGACGAGGCGCAGCAGATCATGCAGCCGGCGCTGCCCCGCTACTCGTCGCTAGCCGAAGCGGTCGCCGACGCTCGTCGCGACTTCGACCCTTCCTGGGACGACGACCTGGAGCCATACGTGATCGCCAGGGTGATGCTGGACGGCGTCGATCTCATCCTGACGCTCACTTCCGAGGCGCGGCTGGCGCTGCTGCACGGTTTGTACGACTCGCCGGTCGATCAGCTCTGGGCATCCATCGACGTGCCCACGAAGGCACTGATCGCGCGGGGTGATTCGCCGCGCATCTCGAGCTGGAAGGAAAAGGGTGGCAAGTGGCTAGGGCGGATCGCGCCTCAGGTTGAAGTGCGATGGTTCGACACTGCGCACGACATTCCGATCTTCGTTCCGGCGGAGGTCGCGGAGGTCATCGAGGCGGCTGCCGAGCGAACCTCGGAGCCCGCCAGCTCAGAGGCGGCCGCCGGACAGTAGCTTCAGCGCGGACAGGAGCACCGCCGCGCCGAGAAAGGCGACCACGATGCCTCCGAAGAAACCAACGGTCCCGGTGACGTTGAATATGGCACCCAACAAGTAGCCGCCGATGATCGCCCCCGCGATGCCCACGATGATGTCGGCGATGCAGCCGAAGCCACGACCCGCCACCACTCGGGCCGCGACCGCGCCCGCGATGAGGCCGACGATGATCCATGACAACCACGAACCGAGGTCGAGCACGACCTGCCCGGCCAACGGCAGCGCTACCGCCAGGTCATGCATCACGTGCTGATCCATCGCGCGATGATGTCGAACACCTCCTCGCTACCGAGGTCGTTGAAGGGTTCGTGATATCGATCCGGCAGCATGTGCAGTGTGCTCTGGTGCGGAGCCTTCGCGTGCAGCTGCTCGCTTCCGGCCGGGTCGATGAGCCGATCGGCGTCTCCCGCGAGGATGAGGAACGGAATCGTGATGCGATCCGCGTGGGCGAGCACATCCTCCGCGGCGCTGTGCCACTCGGTGTACATCCGGCTGGAGATCCTGGCATGCACCAGCGGGTCGGTTCGATAAGCCTCGACCACCTCGGGGATCCGGGAGATGGTGCCGGCGTCGACGTCGTTGGCCAGAGCGAGCCGCGGCGTCAGGCGCGAGGTGACGTTGCCAAGGCTTACCTTCCACTGCGGCACAGCTGCCTTCAGTTTCAGTGCGGGGCTGGACACGATGAAGCGCCGCGCACTCCTCAGCTTGCCCGCGAGAACCGTGCTGAGCATCGAGACCCCGCCGAACGAATGACCGAGGGGGATGACCTCGCCTGGGGTCAGGCTTTTCACTCGCGCGACAAAGGACGCGACGTCATCGGTCCACTGGCTCCACGAGTCCACGTGGCCTCGCTGTCCCTGGCTCTTGCCGTGTCCGCGAAGATCAACCGCATATGTGGCCATGCCCCGCTGGCGCATCGCCTGTGCGAACGCCTCGTATCTCCCGCTGTGCTCGCCCAGACCGTGAACCACCGCGAACGTGTGAGTGGCCTGGGCTTGGGTCCAAGTGCGATAGAACAGGCGGGTGCCGTCGACCGAGGTGACCTCGCCGTCGGTGGCGACGGCCTCAGTGGCCAAGATGGCCGAATCCCCGCAGGATCTTGAGCGCCTCCTGCTCGGCTTCCATCAAGGTCGGCGCATACGCGCGAATGCCGTACAGCGCGTATGCCCACTCCGGGCTGGGTGGGCTCTGGGAGTGGAGTCGAAACGCGGGCGGGTAGAAAAGGATCCGCTCGCCCTCGACCTTCTTGATGACCGGGCGCTTGGCGAGCACATCCTCGAGGCTCAGCCCGTTGGGCAGCCGGCCCCGCACGAAGTCGAGGCTGCGCAGCTTCGCAAGCGGATGGTTCTCGTCGCGCAGCATGACCCTGACTCCGTATTCGGCCGAGAGATCCCGCAGGAAGATCGTGATGATCAGGGCGTCGGTCTCGTCGCCGGCCATCTTCACGAAGCCGGCGGCCGAGAGATCGCCCTTCGCATCTGAATGCGCGAGCCTGACGTACTCCATCGCGAACAGATCGCGCGAGTACGCGCTCGCGATCCAGGGCCGCTCGCAACGCCATGAGCGAGCCTTCGCGAGCTCTTCGAACTGCTCGTGCAGCCGCTCGAGTCGATGATCGGGCAGGCCATGAATCCGGTAGTGCAGGACGCGCTGCATGCCGACCTAAGCCTACCGGTTGCAGGAGGCGGTCGCGCCGATTCGCGGGCTTGCCGCATCGCGTCCTCCTGCCACGGCGGCGCTTGAACTTCGACCGCAAGTCGATCAGCGCCCGCGGCCAGCAAGAACTCTCCGCGGCGGGCGTTCTCGAGCAATGCGCGCTGCTGGTGGCTCAGGTGAAAAGTGCGCTGGAGCTTCGCCGCCTCCCCGGGTCGTTGCGCTCCGAAGAAGAGAACCGCCGGGTTGGTCGCCACGACTGATCCAGCATCCGAGCTCAGCAGGTCACCGGGATTCTGCGTCGCGAACACGAGCGAGCCGCTGTACTTGCGAATGCGCCTGGCCAGGCTGACGACGAACCGCTTGATGGTCGGGTCCTCGAACAGCAGGCCAAGCTCGTCGACGATGAGCATTCGGCGCCGGTCCTTCTTTTTGATCCTCGTCCAGAGCGCGGCGGCGAGCAGGAAGTGGACGGGCGCAACCATCTCCTCGCGCAGCTCGCGCATGCCGAAAGCGACAATCGGCGCCGCCAGATCGATGTTGGTCGGCGCGCTGAACATCTGGCCGAGACTGCCTTGCACCCACCGGCCGAGCACCGCGGCCACGCGCGTCGTGTCGGGCAGACGCCTGGCGACGTCGGCAAGCACTGGCTGCGCCTCGTCGCGATAGGCGGAGCGCACCGCGGTTTCGACAAGCGCGCGCTCTGGTTCGTCGAGCCCACCGCATACAGTGGCACAAAGGTCGACGGCGTCCGCGGTCGCCGGTCCGACCCAACCCTCGTCGCGGCGATTTGAGGGCCGCAGGTCGAGCACGTTGAGGGCATGGCCCGATCCCAGGGCGAGCTGGATGTCCACTCCACCGAGACTCTCGGCCAGGCCGCCGTACTCGTGCTCAGGGTCGATCACGAACACCTGCGTGCCGCTGCCCAGCGAACCCATCGCCAGCGTCGACAGCAGGTATGTCTTGCCGGCGCCCGAATGCCCGAAGACCCCGATGTTGGCGTTGGCGTAACGGCGTTGATCGAACGGATCCAGCATCACCGCAGAACCTGTGGCACGACTGCGACCCACGACTAGGCCGCCAGGCTCAGAGACCTCGACGTCAAGCCACGGCAGAAATGTGGCGAGCGCGCTGGTGTCCAGAACTCGCCTTCTTTGCAGCCGGTCCGCCGCACACGGCAGCGTCGCAACGTGTCCGTCGGCCATTCGGAATGTGCATTGCTGCAGCCTGCAGATGGCCGCGCGTGCCCCCGACTCGATTCGCTCGCTCCCGGCGTCGAGCTCCCGCCGGGTCGGAGTGATGAGCGTCAGGTAGATCGCGACGTGGAACGCCTTCTCCTGGCTCGCGGCCAGCCTGCGCTGCAGGTCTTCCGCCGCCGGCAGCCCGATCGCCAGCGACGAGTCGGAGGATCCCGCCCCGTCCTTCTGTATTCGTGTGGCTCGCATCGACACGAGCTGGCGCTGCAGGTACTCGACGATCCATGCCGTGGGCAGAGGCACGGCATGCCAGGCAAGCCTGACGCGGAGCCCGGCAGGGATCAATCGATGCAGCCAGCCAGGCTCGAGCTCAGTGCCCGGCAGCCGGTCGACGTACCACGTCCTGCTCCAGCCACGCTGGTGCTCAAGGTGGTCTGGTTGTTCGAGGCCATAGAGTTCGGCGCCCTCACCTGTGCGGCACGTCGAGACGCCAAGGTCGCGCAGCGCAGATTCGAGGCGGACCGAGTGAAGCTGGTCGGTCGCGAAAGTGACTGAGCGGCGAGAGGTCGTCTCCAGGTTGCCAACCCGATCGGCAAACCAGATGTCCGCCGCCCGCATGTCGTCGAAATCGTGCGGAACTGGATACGCCTCGGCGGTGTCAGGTTGCGTCCCAGGTACCGCACTGATCACGACCTGGAGCGGCGAGTCCAGTCCATCAAGAAGCCGGCGAAAGCCGTTCAGCCATCGCAAACGATCAGGCTCTGGGGCACCGGCGAAACCAAGATCGCCGGCGGCAATCATCGCGATGTCATTGCGGCACTTCCACAGCAGGTCAGGCGGGCGCCTGTGAAGGCGCAATGAACCGATTCGTGCACCGGCCATCACCTGCCTCTGATCCAGTTGAGGCGATGTGAGCTGAGCAAGAACTTGACCGCGTCGATTGCCCATGCATCGGCGGCGCGTCCGCGCCAGCGACCCCACGCCATCGCGCCACCGCACACAACGGCGATTACAGCGAGTGGGCCACGCACGACCATCGGCATCCATTCGACCGACCACAACGCCAGCCCTGCTAGCCCCGCCAGTACGACGTAGGCAAGACGGACAGGTGTCAGCCCGTAGAGGAGGCGATCCTCGAGATCGACGTCCAGTGGCACGCGCGCGCGCATGCATCGCAAATTAGGAAGGACAGGTGGCGGAGGGAACCCAGCCTGTTAAGGCCTGGGTTCCTTAGAATCCAGTGGCGGCCGACGACGCGCTCGCGTAGCTCAACTGGCAGAGCAGGGGACTCTTAATCCCAAGGTTCAGGGTTCGACTCCCTGCGCGAGCACCATCTGATGTCTCACGACATAGAGGACTCTTTTCCGCCTATGTCTCAGGACATCGTAGACCGGGCTTGCTGGCCCACCTGCTGGTAGCCGCGCGCGGCGTCGAGAGTCAGCTCACGGAGGATTGAGCCGTCCTGGGCGACGACCTTGATGCGAGAGCCGGCGACCAGCAGGGTGACCGGTTCGCGCTTGTGCTTGTAGCTGACGTAGAGATGGCGCAGCCGGCCGAGATAGCGGATGGTCACCTTGCCGCGGCCGTCGAGCCTGTCGCGACGGACTCGGTATTGAAGAACTGATGAGGCCTGGGAGGGGCCTGCCTTGAGTCGAGCGTGGAAGGCCTGCAAGGGTGTCTGGCCTCGGGCTGAACTGTGAGGTCGTTGCTGGTTGTAGTAGACGCGGAATGCATCGAGCTGAAGCTGCAGGTGGGCGAGGTTCTGAGCGGCAGCCTGGCGCCTGAGGAAGAGCTTGAGGGTGAGGTGGAAGCGCTCGACCTTGCCACAGGTCTGAGGGTGATAAGGGCTGGAGTGGCTGGAGGCGATGCCCAGGCGGTCGAGCTCTGACTCCATAGCAACCCGGCCTTTTCTAGAAGCACCGCTGAACACAGCCGCGTTGTCAGTCAGAAAGCGCGCCGGGTAGCCACAGCTCTGGCCGGCGGTGGTGAAAGCCTCGAGCACGTCGACGGCCTTGATGGTGGGGTGGGCGACCGAGGCCAGGCAGAACCGAGAGTGGTCGTCAATGAGATTGAGGATCTCGACGTCGCTGCCGTCGGCCAGCTGCCAGTGAGTTGAATCGGCCTGCCACATCTCGTTGGGCAGCTGGGCCTCGAAGCGAATCCACGACGACTTGGGACGCTTGTGCGGCTGGGGAGTGATGAGGCCAGTGGCCTTCAAGATTCGCCAGATTGTCGGTCGCGAGGGTGAGGCTCCGAATCGGAGTTGGAGATGATGGGCAATGGTCTGGGCGCCGGCGTCTACTCCGAGCGCGACCAGCTCCTGACGCAGCTCGACGATGGCCCGTTGGACCTCAGCCGAAGTTCGGGTTGGGGACGAACTGGGTCGTCGGGAGCGAGGCTCGACGGCGGCGAATCCGCCCTGTTTGTAGCGCGCGAGCAGCCTAAAGAGCCAGCTCCTAGAGATTGGATGCGAGCGTGCCAGCTGGTTCGGGCTGGCTCCGCTCACCACCACCGCCTCGACCAAGAAGCGCCCCAGGTCCATGGCCCCACCTCCAGTGGGAGTCCACTATGTCCTGAGACATCAGCTGGCTAGGCGGTCGCTTATGTCCTGAACTCAGACACCTCCGCGGGCACCACTGTCAGGTCTGGGTTCGGAATACCAGGCGCCGGAATTCGGGTAGTGCTGTCCATGAAAGTTGCTGTCATCGGGGCGGGGAACATCGGCGGCACGGTAGGCGGGGCGTGGGAGAAGGCAGGGCACGAGGTCACCTACGGCCTGCGCGACCCTTCGAAGAAGAAGGGTGCAAAGCCGATCGACGCGGCAATCGCGGGCGCTGAGATAGTTTTGCTCGCTGTTCCGGGAGCGGCTCTGGTCGACTTCGTGCTCGAGCACAAGAAGGGACTCGACGGCAAGGTCCTCATCGACGCGACGAACAACTTTCGCGCGCCTTCGATGAACTCGTGGTCGGACGTTTCGAAGACCGTCCCCAACGCGCATCTCTACCGCGCGTTCAACAGCCTCGGCGCGGACGTGTTCGCCAATCCGGTGCTCGGTGGCGAGCAGGCTGATCTTTTCTACGCCGGTCCGGATGGCGCGGCCAAGGAGTTGGTCGAGCGCCTCATCGAAGATGCAGGTCTGCGGCCGATCCGCGTGGGCGGGACAGAGCAGGTCGAGGTCGTAGACGGCGTCCTCCGCCTGTGGTTCACGCTCGCCCAATCAAGAGGCCGCCGCATCGCCTTCAAGCTGATCTCGGACTGAGCTTCTGCGCTCCAACGGGTTAGGGTTGGTTCATGAAGACGGCTGAGGGGGTTTGTGAGTTCACCCGCTGGGAGGAAACCGCCTACAGCGAGCCGGACGTCCCGCCAAAGCTGACCCAGGCTCGCATCAGCAACGACTTCCATGGCGACATCGAGGGCGCGTCCGACCTGGTGTACGTGATGACCTACATCAGCGACGAAGTGGGCACGTTTGTCGGCTACGAGCAGGTGCGGGGCCGGCTGTCGGATCGCGACGGCACCTTCGTGCTTCGCCATGATGGGACGTTCGCTGACGGGTCGGTGCGGGCTGCGCTCAGCATCGTCCCAGGCTCAGGGAGCGGCGCCCTCGCGGGGATCAGCGGCGAGGGCGAGTACGTCGCCACGCACGGGCAGAAGAAGAGCCCGTACTCGCTGCGGTGGCGCATCGACGGGATGGGTTCCACCGACTCCTAGCATCATGTTGCCGTGACCAGGAATCGCATCCTGCAGTACGCCGCGATCTGCGGCGGGCTGGCTGTGGTGCTGGGGATTGCGGTGGCGGCGTTCGTGTCGCTGAAGGTTCCTTTCGTCACCGCGCCGAGCGCGGGGCCCTCGACGGGGCCCTGCGAGCCGCAGCCGTGCGCGAACATGCGCGGCTACATCGTGTGGGTCAGCGACCTCAAGGTCCAGGAGGGCCTGGTCACCATGAAGCTCACATTTCGCAACTCGAGCTCATCGACCCACGCGGCACCTGAGGACTTCACGCTGATCGACAGCCAGAAGATCGACCACACCGCCGTTTACTTCGCTCCGGACTGCTCGAAGTGGCCCCGGACCGAGTTCAACAATGGCGCGAGCTTCGGGCCGGTGACGGAATGCTTTCGGCCGGCCAGCACCTCGCCGCCGCTTGGCCTGCACTGGACGCCGGACTTCGGCCCGTTCTGCTGCGAGACGTTTATCGGCCTGGCCTAGCTCCAGCCCTCACCAGAACCCGCCGTCGCCGAGCAGGATGTAGAGGATCGGGCCGATGCCCCACACGAACGTGACGATGATCCAGATCACCTTTTTCGTGCCGCTCAGGTCGGCGCGGCTGACGATGTTGATCACGCACAGGACCCAGGCGATTGGGTGGAGGAAGATCGCCAGGAGGATCTCGACGATGAGCTTGATCACCTTCTCATTCTCTCACTTGTCGTGATCACACTAGGCAAGGCGGCCTGCGTTGTGCTATTGACACGACATGCCCACCGCCAAGCGCGCTTCTGACAGCACCCTGGCTGCCCGCGAGCTGGGCTTTCTCGTGCGCCTGGCGCAGGCCGCCGCCTCCACGCAGAAGCCGGACGAGCTGCTGGCGCTGATCATTCGCGAGACCACCACTGCGATGGGCACGGACGTGTGCTCGCTCTACCTGCTCATGCCCTCAGGTCGCGAGCTGCTGCTGACCGCCACCAACGGCCTGAACGAAAACATGGTCGGCAAGGTGAAGATGAAGGTCGGGGAGGGCATCACCGGCTTTGTCGCCGAGACACGCTCGCCCGCGGTGGTGGCTGACGTGAGCCGCGACCCGCACTGGAAGTGGGTGCCAGGCCTTGACGAGGACCGGTTCCACTCGATGCTGTCGGTGCCCATCGAGTCGGGCCCGCGCCTGGTCGGCGTGCTGAACGCGCAGGCCGCCGAGCTGCGCGAGTTCAATGCGGGCGACATCGACTTCCTGCGCGCGATCGCAGGCCAGGTCGCCGGCATCCTCGAGCGCAGCGAGCTTCAGCGGCGGCTGGAGGCGCAGCTGTCGGAGATCCAGATGTCGCATGACATCCATGAGCGCTTCACGAAGCTGTCCCTGGAAGGCGCGGGCATCAGGTCCATCCTCGAGGCGGTGGGCGCCCTCGCGGGCGGACCCGCGGCGCTGTACTCGCCGGACGGCTATCGGGTGCGGGGCGTGGGGGAGGCGTCGGACGGGATGCCGCCTCGCCTCCACGTGCCGAGCGCGGTATCGCAAGCCGGTGCGCGCGAGGTTCGCATCAACGCCGGGCGACCGGCGCGCGCGATGGACCTGGTGCCTGTTCGCGCGGGCCCGGACGTGCTCGGGCTGCTGGCGGTGGGAATCGCCGATCAGGCGGCCGACAGCGAGGGCCGGGTGCGCGCGCTCGAGCACGGCTCCACCGTCCTCGCGCTCGAGCTGTCCAAGGAGCGGGCCGCGGCCGAGGTCGAGCGCCGGCTGCGCGGAGACCTGGTCGAGGAGATGCTTGCCGGCGGGCTCGAGGGTGATGAGGCAGAGCGCATCGCCCGCCAGGCTGAGCGCCTCGGCCATCGCCTCCCGCATCGGGCCTGGGTAGTGGTGCTCGAGCCGGACGACGACGAGACCGAGGCCGCCGTCGCGACCCGCGGCGACCGCCTCGAAGCGGCGTTGAGCGGGCTCATTCGCTCGCGCATGCCCGACGCGCTGGCGCTGGTGCGCACGGCGTCGGCGGTATTCCTCGTGCCGGACGAGGTCGCGCCTGACCTCGCAGCCTGCGAGAAGCTGGCCGGACAGATCCTGGCCGCGGCCACCCCGGTGATGAAGCCGGGCACCGCGTCGGTTGGCATCGGCAACCTCGCCAACTCAGTGGCCGAGCTGGCGCGGTCACACGTGGAAGCGCGCCAGGCGCTGCGCCTTACGCGCCGCGCGGGCGGCCGCGGGCGCGTGGCGTCGTATCGGTCGCTCGGGGCGTTCCGGCTGCTGCTCGAGGTGCAGAGCCCCGATGCGCTGCGGCGATTCGTGGAGGAGCTGCTCGGTCCGCTGCTGCAGTACGCGCAATCGCGCGACACGCCGCTGCTGGAGACTCTCGAGGCGCTGTCGGCGAGGCGATGGATCCGCCGCGCGGCGGCGCGCCAGCTCGGCATCCACATCAACTCGATGAGCTATCGGGTCGAGCGCATCCAAACGCTCACGGGCCTGTCGCTCGACGACCCGGAGACGCGGGTGGCGATCAGCATCGCGCTGCGCGCCCGCGCGATGCTGGGCATGTAACCGGCCGAGTGCCGGCACTCGCACAACCGAAGCGGCATTCCGCGCCTCGAGTGCCGGCACTCGCACCAAAAAAATGTCTAGACGTCCGAGTAGAGCATGAACTCCCACGGGTGAGGCCTCAGCGCCACCTGGTCGACCTCCCGCTTGCGCTTGTAGTCGATCCACGTCTCGATCACGTCCGCCGTGAAGACGCCGCCCTCGGTGAGGAACGCGTGGTCCTTCTCGAGCGCGTCCAGCGACTCGGCCAGCGAGCCGGGAACCGACTTGATTTGGGCCTTCTCCTCGCCTTCGAGCTCGTAGATGTCCTTGTCGACCGGCTCGGGAGGCAGGATCTTGTGCTTGATGCCGTCGAGGCCGGCCATCAGGCAGGCCGCGAACGCCAGGTACGGGTTGGCGGCAGGGTCCGGCGACCGGAACTCGACGCGCTTCGTCTTCGGGTTCGTCGAGTACATCGGGATGCGCACGCATGCCGAGCGGTTGCGCTTCGAGTAGACGAGGTTGATCGGCGCCTCGTAGCCCGGCACAAGCCGGCGGTACGAGTTGGTCGTCGGCGCGCAGATGCCGAGCAGCGCCGGCGCGTGCTTGAGCAGGCCGCCGATGTAGTAGATCGCGGTCTGGCTCAGCCCGGCGTATCCGGCCTTGTCGGCGAACAGGTTCTCGCCGTCCTTCCACAAGCTCTGGTGCACGTGCATGCCCGACCCGTTGTCCTGGAACAGCGGCTTCGGCATGAAGGTCGCGACGTAGCCGTGCTGCGCGGCCACGTTCTTGATCACGTACTTGTAGACCATCATCTTGTCGCCCATCTTGGTGAGCGAGTCGAAGCGCATGTCGATCTCGGCCTGGCCGGCGGTGCCGACCTCGTGGTGCTGCACCTCGACCTGCACGCCGGCCTCGATCAGCTTGAGCATGATCTCGGACCGCAGGTCCTGCAGCTTGTCTGTCGGCGGCACGGGGAAGTAGCCCTCTTTGTGCCGCGGCCGGAAGGCAAGGTTGGGCTCCGAGTTGCGACCCGAGTTCCAGATGCCTTCCTCGCTGTCGATGTAGTAGTAACCGCTGTGCGCGTTCTGATCGAATCGAAGCGAGTTGAAGAGGTAGAACTCCGCCTCTGGTCCCCAGTAGCTGACGTCGGCGATGCCCGAGCGGCGCAGGTGCTCCTCCGCCTTCTTAGCGATCAGCCGCGCGTCGCGGCTGTACGGCTCGCGCGTGATGGGGTCGATGACGTCGCAGATGAGAAAGAGCGTCTTGTGCGAGAGGACCGGGTCGATGGTCGCGGAGTCGGGGTCCGGGATGAGGAGCATGTCGCTCTCATCGATGGACTGGAACCCGCGGATGCTGGAGCCGTCAAAGCCGAGTCCCTCCGAGAAGCTGCCCTCATCGAGCTCGCCGAGCGGAAGGCTGAAGTGCTGCCATGTGCCGGGCAGGTCGACGAACCGTACGTCGACCACCTCTACGCCCTCGGCCTTGGCGCGCTCCAGCACCTCGCGCGGGCTGGTCTTGCTTCCGGACTTGGTCACGATCGCCATAAACACACCCTCCTGGATCTTTGGGATTTGGATTTGACGGGCCCCACAGGCATCGTAGGAACGGGCGCGCCCAGGTTCACGGTGAGCTAGGTACGAATCGGCAGCCTCGACTTACGTGTGGTCCACACGACTGAAGATATCCACAGGCGCCTGCCAATCGTGCTCCTCGCACTAACTCGCCTCGTGGCAGTTCGTCTTAGCCACACGTTTTGGAGCGGCCTGACGGCGCCATAGGCTGGGCTTCGAGCCGGCGGATTACCACCAGTGGAGGGGACTTTGCCCAGGTCTTCGATCGCGTTCAAGAAAGCGTTGATGAAGCGGAAGCTCATCTTGCTGCTGGCAGCCGCGGTGACCATGGCCGCGGCGTTGGTACCCATCGCGGTGATGGCCGACGACCAGACGGCCACGCAGGCCGCGGGGATCGCCGCCGACACCGTCTGGGTGATCGTCACCGGCTGTTTGGTGATGTTCATGCAGGCCGGCTTCGCGATGCTCGAGGTCGGCTACAGCCGCATGAAAAACGTCGGCACCATCGTCGCCAAGGTCGTCACCAACCTGAGCGTCAGCTCCATCGCCTACTGGGCAGTGGGCTTCGGCTTCGCGTTCGGCGCCGGCGGCTGGTTCGCCTTCCTCGGCGGCAGCGGCTTCTTCCCGACGTTCAGCCCGGGCTCGCAGCTGCACCTGCCGGCCATCGACGCCAGCACCGCGACGGCGTCGGCGAAGTGGTTCTTCGAGTTCGTCTTCTGCGCGGTGTCGCTCGCGATCGTGTGGGGCACGATGATCGAGCGCACGAAGTTCATCGTCTACATCCTGTTCGGAATCCCGTTCGCCGCCTTCATCTATCCGCTCATCAGCCATCAGCTGTTCGGCGGCGGATTCCTCGAGGCCAACCTCGGCGCGCAGGACTTCGCGGGCTCGACGGTCGTGCACCTCACCGGCGCCACGGCGGGCTTTGCCGGCCTTCTTCTGCTCGGCCCCCGCATCGGCAAGTACGAGAAGGGTCGGCCCAACGCAATCCCCGGACACAACATGCCGCTCGCGCAGCTCGGCGTGCTGATCCTGTGGTTCGGCTGGTTCGGATTCAACCCTGGATCGACGCTCAACGCGACCAACCTTCACTTCGCCGATGTGGTCGTGGTCACCAACCTCGCCGCGGCGGCAGGCGCCGTGGTCGCGCTGGCGACGGTTTTCGCGATCACCAAAACGATGGACGTGGGCATGATCGGCAACGGTGCCATCGCGGCGCTCG
>VBIA01000180.1 GCA_005879985.1 Chloroflexota bacterium
CGACGATTCGCATCACGTCGCGCAGCGTGCGACCGGACTCCCGGGCAAGCTTGCGGCAGTCTTCGTACTCGGGCGCGACGTCGACAGCCTTCCCGCCGAGCTCCTTGATCTTCACGCGAGCGACCCCAATCGACGTCTTGACCTCCTGCACGCGTCTGCCCGCCAGGACTCGCTTGACCGGGTTGAGTCGAACGCCGAGCGACGAGCTGTCTCGCAGCAGCTTCTCGCTGAGGATCGCGACGTGCTGAGCGTCGACCATCACCGAAACGACCTGGCCGAGCCTGCCTTTCTTCATGAGCGCGGGGGTGACCGTGACGTCGAGCGCGCCCGCCGCCATCAAATCCTCGACGAGGGCCGCGACGAGATTTGGCGCCATGTCGTCGATGTTGGTTTCGATCACGGTCACGCCGAGCTGCGAGGGCACCTCTTCACCGAGCCATGCGGCCAGCGCATTGCCGGGTGTCTCGCGAGCGCCGAGGCCATAGCCAATCGTGCGCAGCGTCATCGCGGGGCGCTCGAAAACGGCGGTGGCCGCCAGTATCGCCGCGCCGGTCGGCGTCACCAGCTCCTTGCCTGCGTCGCTTTCCTCGAAGACAGCTCCAGTCCCCGCGAGCACGCGCACGCTGGCAGGCGCGGGCAGCGGCATCTCGCCGTGCCGGCCGCGCGGCGCCGGCAGAGGCGATGAGTAGACACGTTCGACTCCCAGGTGGTTGAGGAGCCAGAAGGACCCGAGGAGGTCCACCAGCGTGTCCGCGCCACCGAGCTCGTGCAGGTGCAGATTAGATTCGTCGGTGCCGTGAATCTCCGACTCGACGCGTGCGAGCAAACCCAGAGCGCGCAGCGAATTCTGTTTCGCGTCCTCGGGCACCTGGGCTTCGTGCAGTGCCGCACGCAATTGCGGAACGGTCCTGCTCGTCTGGCCTCTCGTCTTGACCTCGACTCGTGTACCGCCCACGTGGCCGCGCTGCTCGCGACGGACATCGATTGCGACCTCGTCGCCGAGGCGCAGCGCCTCGACGGTGGCGTCGAGCACTGCGCGATCACCGCCGGCGTCGATCAAGGCGCCGAGGACCATGTCGCCGGAGATGCCGGCGAAGCAGTCGAGATAGACGACGCTCATCGGCGCGCTCGCCGCAAGAGCACTGCGGCCCCGTCGATCGGCCTCATGCTCGGCGGGCGCTTGGTGACCTTGACAGACACGGCCGCGACCCGCGGCATCTGCAGTGCCTTGCGGGCGATGCGACCGGCCAGGGTTTCGATGAGATGCGCGGGCTCGCCTTCGATCACCTCTTTCGCGATCGCACGCACGCGCCGGTAGTCGATCGTGTCCTCGATCTGATCCGACCGCGCGGCTCGAGCCAGGTCAACCTCGAGCTCAACGTCGACCGTGAATCGCTGCGAGCGCACTCGTTCGGCATCGCTGACGCCGTGCTTGCCGCTGAACACCATGCCTTCGAG
>VBIA01000118.1 GCA_005879985.1 Chloroflexota bacterium
TCGACAAGACAAACGGGGCCAACCTGCTGACGGTGCCGGTCGGCCACAGCCTCGACATTCTGAATTACGTCCTGGGCGAGTTCGCGGAACTGTCAGCCGTGTCGGCTGTTCGCAGGCCACTGATCACTATCGAAGGGAGCGGGGAGCAGATCGTGAAAACGGCCTCCGATCAGGTCGCGGTGATCGGCACCCTCACGTCCGGGGCGACTGCCAGCATCCACATCCGTGAGGCAGTGGCCGGCGGTATCGGGTTCCAGTGGGAGATAAACGGAACCGACGGAACTCTGCGGATCACCGCTGACGCCGCACTGCCTGAGATCTTTCCCCTGACCGTCCATGGAGCTCACGGTCGGAACGAGCCCGCCGAGCTTGACATCCCCACGGTGCTGACACAGAAATGGCCCCCGCTCACGAAACTGGAAGGAACACCCGCCTTCAACGTCGGGCGTGCATACGCGGCGTTCGCGACAGACATCGACAACGGGAGTCACACCGTGCCGGACTTCGCTGACGCTCTCCGGCGCCACGAGCTCATCGCCGCCATCGAAAGGTCTGCGGCATCAGGAGAGCGCGTGAGCTTGTAACGGTGCGCATCGTCGGACCGGGCTCGAGGCGGCTTACAGTCAGCACTCGGCCCACAAAACCTTTCTGAACCGAAGTTCCGGTCGGTAACTAGATCGCCTTCTCCGTCCGCCAGCGCTTGATCCAGCCCGCGTGGTCCACCTCGTGCGACGAGAGCAGCGCGGCGCTGCCGTACAGAGAGCCGTCGAGTGCGCGGGGCTTCGCCTCCGAGATCGCGTCAAGCAGATGCTTCCTCGACCGCTCGAGCTCCCACTTCGCCTGCGCCGCGCTCATGCTTCGACGTAGCTCGTAGCCCACCTCGTTGTATGCGTCGTCCTGTGCCTCGGAGAACTTCCACGCCGACGCGTGTCCGGCGGAAACCCGCTCCACCTCCATCGCGCGCAGGTCGTCCCACAGCGCGATGTGCGCGAGATGATCCTTGACCGACCAGCCGTCGAGCGACGGCTCGCCCATCTGCTCGTCGCTGAGGCCGTCGATCGCAGACATCAGTCCCTCGCGGGTCCGCCGATAGTGCTGCAAGAGCTCGTCCTTGTTCTCTGCCATCCGGGTGACTTTAATGCGCGGCGCCCTGGCCGTGAACGCGTCGCCCGGCTGCCGGTCGTGCTCGCCATCTCATCGCTCGGATGCTCAACCAAATTTGAGGGTTCCCAAAGGGAATTCACAGCCGGGCGGACCAGACTGACCACCGTCAGCTGATGCAGAAAAACATTCTCAGGAGGAAACACACATGAATTTCGGAATCAGTCCCAAACGGTTACTTGTGACCGGAGTGGCCGCGGGTTCCCTTCTCGTGGGAGTCGCGGCCGGCGCCGCGGCGACACTCGCAGCCACAGCGGCCAGCGCCGCCAGCCCCAGTCCAAGCCCGTCCAGCAGCAGCGCGAGCTCTTCTACAGCCCCGACGATGCCGGCTCACGGAACTGCCGCGCACGAAAACGCTGAGACGCCTGTGACCGGCGCCAACGCCACGAAGGCGCAGGCAGCGGCCGTCAAAGCGATTGGTGGCGGTACCGCAGGTGCCGTGACCACCGACTTCACCAAGACCGGATATGAGGTCACGGTGACCAGGACGGACGGAACCACGACTGAGGTTCACCTCGACAGCTCATTCAACGTGATGCAGGGCGGACGGCCCTAACGACGCGACTCGAACCCGGGCGGAGCGGGCCTGAGCCCCGCTCTGCCCGCATCGCAAGACATCGCGACCGGCCGTTGCAAAATAGTCGGCCCATGACCCAGCCGCTCCAGGCGCCGGACGTCTTCACTCGCGAAGAGCGGCGAATCATCCAGCGACACCGCACCCCTGAACAGGTCCAGCAGTTCCTGCGCAGGCTGCCCTACAACTGGGAGCTGCACGGGGAGACCCTCCGATCCTTTCGCCAGGTCGTCCGCCTGAACACCGCGCACTGTTTGGAGGCGGCGCTGGTCGCTGCCGTGATCCTGGAGCAACACGGCTACCCCCCGCTTGTGGTCAGCTTCGAGTCCAAAGATGGGGTGGATCATGTGATCTTCGTGTTTCGCCACGAAGGTCGGTGGGGCTCCGTGGCCCGGTCCCGGGATGCGGGCCTGCACGGCCGCAAACCGGTGTTCCGCGGCATTCGCGACCTGGTGTGGAGCTACTTCGATCCATACGTGGACCTAACCGGCCGCATCACCGGCTACCAGCTGGTGGATCTGCGCGCCCTCGGCAGGTACGACTGGCGCCTGGCCGTCACGAACATCTGGAAGGTTGAGAAGTATCTCCTGGAGATTCCGCATCGCAGGCTGCGGTCGTCGGATCGCCGCTACCTGCGCCTCCTGGCTCGGTTTCGCGAATATCGAAAGCGGCATCGCCGCGGCCCGGTCGTGGAGATCTACCGCGACCGTCAACGCTGGATGTAGCGGGCGACAGTTCTGTGCTCCAACCGACTCAGTAAAGGGCCTGACCCGGGGGTTCCTCTCATAGCCGGACGTCGCCAAATAAAAGGGGGTAGCTCGAGTGGAAGCCGCTTCGACCTGGCAGCATGAGGCGATGGCCGAGCCGGTATCTCCCATCCTGCCACCGGAGGCGGCCCGCCGCCCGGCCTTGCTCGAAGCCCACGGCGATCGTAGGATCGACCCCTACTTCTGGCTACGGCAGAGAGCCAACCCGGAAGTCATTGCCTACCTGGACGACGAGAACGCCTACGCCGACATGGTTATGGCGGGCACGCGGCCGCTCCAGGAGCGGATCTACCGGGAGATCACGAGCCGCATCAAGCAGTCCGACACCTCGGCCCCTTCGTTTTTCAAGGGCTACTGGCACTACACCCGCACGGTGGAGGGGCTCAACTACGAGATCCACTGCCGCCGGCGCGGCTCGATGGACGCCCCGGAAGAGGTCGAGCTCGACGGCAACGCGCTGGCCGACGGCCACGAGTACTTCGAGCTCGGCTATGTCGAGCGCAGCCCTGACGAGAACATGCTCGCCTACGCCGTCGACTTCAGCGGCAAGGAGCTGCACGGGCTCCGCTTCCGCGACCTCAGGACAGGCGAGGACCTCGATGACGTGATCGAAAGCGTGTACTACGGCGGCGCCTGGTCGGCCGACAGCAAGATGTTCTTCTACGTCCGGCCCGACGGCGCCCTGCGGCCCTACCAGGTGTGGCGGCACGTGCTCGGCACGCCCGAGGAGGACGACGCGTTGGTCCTGCAGGAGGACGACGAGCGCTTCGAGCTGAACGTGGAGCTGACCAAGAGCGAGAAGTTCGTGATCCTCAGCAGCACGAGCCAGATGACTAGCGAGTGCCGCTATCTGCGCGCCGACAAGCCGCACGCCGAGCCGGTGATGATCGAGCCGCGCCGCCCCGGCGTCGAGTACTCGGTCGACCACCAGGGCGACCGCTTCGTGATCCTCACCAACGACGGCGCGCGCAACTTCCGCCTGGTCGCCGCGCCATTCAACTCACCGGGCAAGGAGTCGTGGACCGAGATCGTGCCCGAGCGTCGTGGCGTGCGTCTCAACGCCACCGACGTGCATGCCAACCACGTGGTGCTCGGCCAGCGTTCGGACGGGCTGCAGCGACTCGAGGTCCTCGACTGCCGGACGGGGCAATTGCACGTGGTGGAGCAGCCCGACCAGGCGTACACCGCGTTCGCAGGCTCCCACCCGGACTACGACAGCGCGGTGATGCGCTTCTTCTACACATCCCTCACGGCGCCATGGACCGCCCTCGACTACAACATGGACACGGGTGAGCGCACGGTCGTCAAGCAGCAGCCCGTGGGCGGCGAGTACAACCGCGACGACTACGTCACCGACCGCGTGTGGGCGACGTCGCATGACGGCGTGAAGGTGCCGATGTCGATCGTCCACCGGCGCGGCGTGAAGCGCGACGGCTCGAGCCCCGCGCTGCTCTACGGCTACGGCGCCTACGAGATGCCCAGCGATCCGATGTTCGACGCCGCCCGCCTCAGCCTTCTCGACCGCGGCTTCGTCTACGCCATCGCGCACGTGCGCGGCGGCGGCGAGATGGGGAGGGAGTGGTACGAGGACGGCAAGTTCCTAAACAAGGCGAACACGTTCAAGGACTTCATCGCGTGCGCGCGCGAGCTCATCGCCAAGGGCTACACGAGTCCCGAGCACCTGGCGATCCGCGGGCGCAGCGCGGGGGGCCTGCTCATCGGCGCGGTGATGAACGAGGCCCCGGAGCTCTTCGCATGCGCCGTCGCGCAGGTGCCGTTCGTCGACGCGCTGACCACGATGCTCGACTCTTCGCTGCCGCTCACCGTCAACGAGTACGAGGAGTGGGGCGACCCAAACGACGTCGAGTTCTACGAGTACATGAAGACGTACTCGCCCTACGAAAACATCAGGCCGGCCAACTACCCCGCGCTGCTCGCGACCGGCGCGCTCAACGACCCGCGCGTCCCGTACTGGGAGCCCGCCAAATGGGTCGCGAAGCTGCGCACCGTCGCGCAGGCGGAGCGCCCGATCCTGCTGAAGACGCTCATGGGCTCCGGGCATTCGGGACCGTCGGGTCGCTACGAGTCTTGGCGCGAGGAGGCGTACATCACCGCCTTCGTGTTCGACCAGCTCGGGGTTCTTGACTCGACGGCCGGGCAGACGTTGGCTTAGCCGGTTCGCACACCCATTCGGGTGCGTCCATTGGCGGATGCCTGTTCGGGCCGAAAACCGGGCCAAACATCTGGGTCTGCTCAAGAGGAGCGGTTAGCCGCCTTTACACCCCTGAACCACGACCATACCAAACTAATGTTCGTCGATATCAGGTTCTGACCCAACATCTAGGGGTGCCTCTATCTCGGGCTCCTACATTCTGTGCTGGAGCCTCCGAACGGCCTGGTGGAGGCCTCTACATCTTGTGGTAAAGGTATTGACAGACTTACGGTGGATTGATACGGTCTGCGGCGAATCGCGGTGAACAGTGGGGAGAAGTGGTGAATCCAGCAGCCGTTGAAGCATACGTCGCACCCTACGTCTCAGTACGGCACGCAATACACCTCCTCTACGCCACCTCTCCCTACAGCCGCGATGGCCGCCGCTCTTCGCTGAACCATCGGTTCGACAAGAACGGTGCCCAGCTCCCGCTCGAGCTGTACGGCTGCGGCTGCAGCCTCTGCGCCAGCCAGCAGAGGAAGCTGCACCGCTACTG
>VBIA01000120.1:0-68558 GCA_005879985.1 Chloroflexota bacterium
TCGTGCAGCGGCTTGTCGTAGCCGCGATGCAGCGCGTCCTTGATCATCGCGAAGGCAAAAGTCGGGCCTTTCGCCAGCTTCCCGGCGAGCTCGTCCACGGCCGGCTTCAACTCTTCGGGCGCGACCGCGCGATCCACGAGCCCAACCGCCTCCGCTTCTTTCGCCGAAAGGCGCGTCGACTCGATGATGAAGCGCTTCGCCTTCGCCATGCCGATGAGCCGGGGCAGCCGCTGCGTGCCGCCGGCGCCAGGCATGATGCCGAGCGCCGACTCCGTCTGGCCGATTCGCGAGCGCCCGTCCTCGACCATGATCCGGAAGTCGCAGCAGAGGGTCAGCTCGCATCCGCCGCCCTGCGCGTGCCCGTTGATCGCGGCGATCACCGGCTTCGGGCAGTGCTCGATGGCGTCGTAGTGCTTGTTGACGCGCTTCATGAACGCCTTGATCTGGTCGGCCGCGTCGGGCGCCGTGCGATCGATGGACCCCATCGCCGTCAGATCGGCGCCGACGCTGAAGTACTTCTCGTAGGCCGAGGCCAGCACCACCGCGCGGACCGATTGGTCCTTGCCAAGCTCCGTGAAGGCCGCGCCCAGCTCCGACATCAGATCCTCGGCGATGGCGTTGATCTTGTTGCGGTGCATGACCACGCGGGCGATGGCGCCGTCGCGTTCGACGTCGACGAGCTCGCCCATCAGGCTGTGAAGAGAGGGATGCCGCCGGCGACCTCGATCACGGCACCTGTGATGTAGCCCGCCTCTTCTGTGCAGAGGAACCCGATGGTGCTCGAGATGTCCTGCGGCTGGCCGAATCGCTTGAACACCGTGCGCGCCTTGAACCGCGCGTACATCGGGTTCACCGATTCCGCGGCGGCGCCGGCCTCCGACATGATGATGCCGGGCGCGATGGCGTTGGACGTGATGTTGTGGCGGCCGCCCTCGAGCGCGGCCGTCTTCGCGAGGCCGATCAGGCCGGCCTTGGTGGCCGAATAGCTCGCCTGACCGAACCCGCCAAGCGTCCCCGCGACCGACGACATGAAGATGAGCCGGCCCCAGCTGTTCTCAACCAGGTAAGGCCACACCTCCCTGGTGCAGTTGAAGGCGCCGGTGAGGTTGACCCGCACGTCGCGATCCCACAGCTCGTACGACTGGTTCGGAATCTGTGCGGTGTGGTCGAGGGTGGCCGCGTTGTTGATCAGGATGTCGATCTTTCCGAACTCGTCCCTGACGTTCTTGAACACGTCGCGGATCTGCTCGCGGTTGGTCACGTCCATCTTGATGGCCAGCGACTTGCGGCCCATCTTTCGAATCTCTTCGGCGGTTGCGTTGGAATGGACCCAGCCTTGGGATACCGCGACCTGCGCGAGGGTTGAGCCCTGAGCCTCGGCCGTCTTCTGCAGCTCGGGGTCGTCCTCGACCAGCACGTCTGTGATGACGACGTCCGCGCCCATGCTCGCGAGGGTCAGCGCATCCTGGCGCCCGAGCCCGCGCGAGGCGCCGGTGACGACGGCGACCCTGCCTTTCAGATCAAACATGCGGTTGTCCCCCAGCTATCGGATTTTGATTGAGGCGCGCGAGCCCGAGATGGCACGCGAGATGACAAGCCTCTGGATCTCGGCGGTGCCCTCCCAGATCTGATAGATCTTCGCGTCGCGGAACCACTTCTCGACCGGGTACTCCTTGATGTACCCGTAGCCGCCCAGCACCTGGATGGCGTCGGTCGTGACCTCCATCGCCACGTCGGCCGCGAAGCACTTGGCCATCGAGCCCTCGGCGCGCTCGAACGGCCGGCCCTGCGTCGCCATCCAGCCGGCACGCCAGATGAGCAGCCGCGCCGCGTCGATCTTCATCGCCATGTCCGCCAGCTTGAAACCGATCGCCTCGTGCTGCCACAGCGGCTTTCCGAACTGCTTGCGGTCCTGGGCGTAGTCGAGCGCGAACTCGTATGCGGCGCGCGCGATGCCCAACGCGCCGGCGCCGACGCCAGGACGCGTTGCTTCGAGCGTCATCAGAGCGCCCAGCGCGCCGGGTCCGGCGTTGTCCGCGTCTGGTTCGCCTCCAAGCCGGTGGTCGAGCGGGATGTGACAGTCCTCGAGGATGACCTGCGCGGTGTGGCTCGCGCGCACGCCGAGCTTCTTCTCCTTGCGGCCCATCTTCAAACCGGGTGCGCCCTTCGGCACTAGGAAGGAGGCGATGCCCGCCGGGCCCTTGGTCGGATCGGTGTTCGCGTAGATGACGTGGTAGTCGGCGATGCCGCCGTTGGTGCAGAACTGCTTGGTGCCGTTGAGCACGTAGCCGTCGCTGACGCGCTTCGCGCGCGTCTTCATCGCGAGGGCGTCCGACCCTGAGTCGGGCTCGGTCAGGCCCAGTCCGCCGAGCACGAGCCTGTCAGGGTTCGTGAACTCGGGAAGCCAGCGCTTCTTCTGCTCCTCGGTGCCGCTGGAGCGGATGCCGGCGATGGCGAGCGCCATCGACTGGATGCAGACCGCGATGCCCGCGCATCCCCACGACAGCTCCTCGTTGAGCATCAGCTCGGTCAGGAAGTCGAGGTTCTGACCGCCGTACTCCTCGGGCAGAAACGCCGCCGGGCTGAGGCCCAGCTTGTGCGCCTTCTTGACGACCTCATACGGAAACTCCTCGGTCTCGTCGTAATGAGAGGCGACCGGGCGGATCTCGTTGACCGCGAACTCGTGCGCGAGGTCACGAATCGCCTGCTGCTCCTGCGTGAGGGAGAAGTCGAAGGTCATGGCGCGCTACGCGCCGCGGCCGGTCACGAACTCGGCCGCACCCTTGCTGATGATGACGTCGCCGTGCTGGTTGACCGCCCTGATATGCAGCTTCCCCTCGGCGACCTCGTCGGCGGTGAAGGTGACCGTGTCCCCGGGCTCCACCATTCCCGCGAAACGGACGGACAGCTGGCGCAGCCGCTTCGCCCCGCCCGCGGCCGTCGCGGCGACGATCGCGGCCATGCTCATCTGCAGCATCCCGTGAGCGATCACTCCGGGAAGGCCGACCGACTGCGCGAACCTGGCGTCGAGGTGGATCGGGTTCATGTCGCCTGAAGCACGCGCGTAAGCCGCGATCTGCTCCTCGCGAAACAGGATCTTCTGCTCGATCACGCGCGAATCACGAACAGCGCGCGCGAGTGGCACACGGGTTCGCCCTTGGCGGACGTGGTGTCCGTCTCAAACGTGACGAAGCGCATGCCGCGACGATTGATGTCGGATGTGACCCGAGCTTGCGAGTGGACCTTGTCGCCAACCTCAGGATGGCGCGTCCACTCGAATTCCTGCTCGGCGTGGAGCAAGCGGGCGAAGTCGACTGCCGCTTCCTCGTCGCCGAAAAGTTGCGGCGCGGTGGCGCCGAGGCAGTACACGGCGGCGTAGGTCGGCGGCACGCCGTCGTGGGGATCGGCGCCGATGGCCCACGCGAACTCGGCGACCTTGTCGGCCTCGATCTCCACCGTGACGGGTGGGTACTGCTTGCCATCGACCGTCATGCGAACGTCAGGAAGCGTAACTCACGCCCTCCGCCGGCCTCCCCACTGCGCGGGGGAAGGCAGCGCGGCTACGACCGGCCCGGGCGGACCCTGGAGAGAACCCGGCGCACCATCATCGGCCGCAGCGAGGCCCATGCCTCCATCACAGACGGCTTGGTCGACTGGGCCATCTCGGGCGGCGCGTACGCGGCGACGACGAACGCATCGGTGAGCGAATGGAGGTGCGGCGCCGCCTCCGGGAAGGCGCGGCCGAGGCGTTTCTCCAGCTCGGACGGCGTCTCACCCGACTGCAGCTCCGCGCCCGCCATGCGGGCGAGCACAAGGACACGACGCCACACCCCCATCACCGTGCGCGGCCGGAGATAGCGCGCGCCGAGACCGATGAGCAAGAGGAGCAGCGCGCCCAGCACGCCCGCGATCCGGGTGATCATCGTGGAGTCGAGCCAGCGGAACCGGTTCTGGTTCGCGCCGATCGGCTGGTCGCTGGCGCCAGGGTCCTTCGGACGGGTCGACGGCTTGACCACTGGCGACGTCACCGCCTGGATCGGAGAGGGGACCGTGCAGTGGTTGTCGGTGAAGCAGAGGACGGACCTGGAGGATGCACGCTGAATCGTGTTGGCGTAGGCGACGCCATCGTTGGTCGGCTCGAACGGGATCCAGCCGTAACCCGGGAAGTAGCTCTCCACCCACACGTGGGCGTCCTCGTCGCGGACGACTTGCCGGTGCTGGATGTCGTCATAGCTTCCTGCGCCGTAGCCGTTTACCAGGCGCGTCGGGATGCCCAGCGACCGCAGCATCTCTCCCATCGCCATCGCGAAGTACTGGCAGTAGCCCTCGTGCGAGCTGTTCAGGAAGTAGAGCATGGGATCGGTCCCGTCAGGCGGCTGCTTCGGCGTAAGCGTGTACGTGAACCTGTTGCGGTCGCGGAGGTAGGCCTCGATTGCGCTGGCCTTGTCGTATGGATTGTTCGCACCGGCGGTGATGCTCAGCGCGAGATCGTGGATGAATCTCATCGCGGCGGGCGGCCGGTACCCGTCGGCCGGCATGCTCGAGTACGGGGCCAGCCAGTCTCCATAGTCCGTGCCCGCCGCACGCAGCTCGTCGGTTGTCACGTCGGGATAGCTGACCGTGACGTTGTACTGACCCTTGGTGGTGAAGGACGGTGGGGCGGCGGCGAGACGGTCGATGGTCACAAGCTGCGTCGCGAACGTGAACACCGGCGGCACCTGCGTTTCGTGCGCCACCGCCGGCTTGTCGATGCTGTAGAACTGCCCGGGGTAGAAATAGATGTCGCCGCTGCCGCTGCCGGGCGGCAGCAGCATGTTGACGGTGAACGTGGCAAGCGCCATCCACTTGTACTGCGCTGCGAAGGTCGGAGAGTCATTCGCGGCGATGGGCTGCGTGTGGTCGTTGGTCCCGTAGGTCCATGTCGGCTTGCCGTCCACGACCGTTGTGAGCGTGTCGTTCACGCCCCGGAAGTAGTACGGACCGGGGTAGGGGCCGGCGGTCACCGCGTAGTTAAACACGGGGGTGGTGGACTGCGACAGCCTCGGACCCATGCTCACCGTGACGCCGAAGCCGGTGCTGACCCGGCCAGGGATTGTCCCGTTTCCCTGGATTCCGACCTGGTTCAGCTTCGACTGGATCTGTGCCCATTTCGTGAACAGGCTCGACTCCATCGACGCGGTGCGGTCGATGGTCGACATGGGGGGCAGCATTATGCCGATGACAAGCAGGGCCGCTGTCGCGACCAGGCCGGTCTCCCAGAAGTCCCAGCGCGCGTCGCCGGTCATCTTGATGCGGGCGGCCACGGCCTTTGCGACTGACGCCGTGTAGGTCGTCCAGAGCAGAAGCCCCAGCGTCAGCGCCAGGAAGATGAACGTGTAGCCCTGCTGGTTGGGTGTGTTCAGCACGTTGGTCGTGAATGCGGCGGCGCCAGGGATAAGGCCGATGAGCGGCTGCCGCCACCGCACCACGCACCACGCGAGCCACCCGCCGGTGATCCACATGAGCAGCGTGATCACGAGGCCGACGAAGGCCTGATCGCCAAACGCCGAGCCCTCGAAAACGCGAATGATCCACACCTGCACGAGGCCGGCACCTGTCGGGTCGAGCGGGTGTTGCGCACGAAACTCCGGCGCGGTCGCGATCGTCGCGACGACAAGCCCGCCGGCGACGCCAGCGGCCACGCACAGCCACGAAGGCAGTCGCGTCAACGCCAGCAGAGCCATCAATACGGCGGCGCCTAGCGCGACGAACGGGATGCCGTCGATGCCGCTCGGCACCCAGTACGCGGCGCTCGTCGACCTCGCGATCGTGACCGCGAGCGCAAACACGAGCACGGCCGACCAGAGGGTTGAGGCGGGCACCGCGGCGCGCGCGCGTTCCCACCTGGTGGCCGGGAGGTCGCCCAGCTGCAGACTGCCCCTAGGCGATACGGACTGCATCTCTCGTCCTCACCAGCCGCGCGAAGTCGTCGCCCTTGCGGACGACATAGAGGTCCGTGTCCTGACCGAGGTCGAATGTCGGGTACCTGTCAGGGCCGCCGAAGCTGACGGCGTCGATGTAGAAGACGATCAGCGTGGTGCGCCGGCCGCGCACCGCCTGGAGCAGGTGCACCCAATCCGGGTCGGCGCTCGGCGTGATGACCGCAATCGCCCGCCGCGGCAGGCGGCGCACGCGATCCCAGGCAAGCGCCTGGCGCAAGGACGTGCTGCCGTCAGGCTGAGCGATCGCCAGGTAGTCGAGGATGAGGCGGTCCTGCTTGATCGCGCGGTGCGGCTGCAGGAATGTGCCGCGCGCATCGTTGGCGATGAGTCCCACCTCGCGGCCGCGACTCGTCACCTGTGCGGTCATCGAGGCGGCGAGGCTCACCGCATATTCGACGGTCGACTCCTCGCCCTGGCCGATGTGCACCTTGCGATCGAGGTCGAGAAGGATCCAGATGTCGGTGGTCAGTGGCTGCTCGAAAGTCTTCGACATGAGCCGGTTGTGGTGAGCCGAAAGCGCCCAGTGGATGCGGCCGAAGCTGTCGCCTGTCACGTAGTCGCGCACCCCGCCGGTCTCCGGCGGGTAGTCGGCCCACGCACCGGACGCCGGCGACGAACCGAGGTGCTGCGCGCTGGTGGTCATCAGGTCCGGGATGGGACGGATGCGCGGGTATACGAGTATTGAGGTTCGCTCCTTGAAGCGGCGCTCCTGGCTGAACAGGCCGAAGGGCTCGACCACACGCACCGAGGTCGGCCCGAACGTCATCCAGCCGCGCCGGCGGTAGGCGCCACGCGCCCGCCACGTGGTCGGCTCGGCGCCCGCCGAAACTACTCGGCCTGGCTGGTAGCCGGTCACCTGGCCCAGGTCGCGAACCTCGACCCACGGCGCGGGCACCCAGCCCGTCCGCGAGATCGTGAACGTCTCCTCGAACTGGTCCCCGACGGTGGGGATGCCAGGGTCCAGATGGCGCGTGAGGCTGATGCGTCGAGCCGTGTAGCGCGGCCACAGCCACGCCAGCACGAACAGCAGGATCAGCGCGTAGGCGAGGGTGTAACCCGGCCTAACCCCAAGCAGAAACGTGAAGAGGAAAAGCATTCCGAGCGCGAACGCAAGAGCAACCTTGCTCATCAATCAATACCCAGAGTGGCTATAAGGCCGGGTTCACCCCGGCCGTCACCCAGGCGCGGCACCTACCAGGCGCCTCCAGGCGCCGCATTGGCGCAGCCCCAGAGGGGGTTCCGCGGGGGAGACCCGCAGGTCTTCCCCGCGCCCTCGTTACCCGTCGTAGGCCATCTGGGGTACGTGTTCCCGCTCAAGGAGTCCTGTCACCAGCTTACCGGCGCTCTGTCCCTGCATCTCGGCGTTGGGCCGCAGGATGATGCGGTGGGCGAGCACCGGCTCGGCCAGCACCTTCACGTCGTCAGGGATCACATATGTGCGTCCGAGCAGGGCGGCGTAGGCCTGGCTCGCGTGGTACAGGTTCAGCGTTCCGCGCGTGCTGGCGCCCAGCGCCACCTCGGGGTTGGTACGGGTGCGGCCAACCAGCCGCGCGATGTATTCGCGCAGCTCCGGCTTCACGAAAACTTCACGGACCGCGCTCTGCGCGAGCGTCAGCTCGTTGGGCGAGACCACCGGCTGCAGCTCGACCATCGGTGATTCCACCTTGTGGTGGCTGAGCAGGTTCGCCTCTTCCTTTTCCGACAGGTATCCGAGCCGCACCTTCATCAGGAAACGGTCCAGTTGGGCCTCGGGTAATGGGAACGTGCCTGAGTACTCGACCGGGTTCTGCGTGGCCATGACCATGAACGGCTTCGGCAGGTTGTGCGTCTCCCCGTCGATGGTGACCTGGTGCTCCTCCATCGCCTCCAGCAGGGCGGCCTGGGTCTTGGGGCTCGCGCGGTTGATCTCGTCGGCGAGCAGGATCTGCGCGAATACCGGCCCAGGCCGGAACTCGAACTCTCCCTCTTTCTGGTTGAAGGCGCGGACGCCGGTGACGTCAGAGGGCAGCAGGTCTGGCGTGAACTGGATGCGGCGGAACGTGCAGTCGAGCGAGCGCGCCAGCGACTTGGCGAGCATGGTCTTGCCTACGCCGGGCACATCCTCGATCAGGAGGTGGCCCTCACAGAGCAGGGTGACCAGGCAGAGACGAACCTCGTCTTCCTTGTTGACGATGGCCCGGCCGACGTTGGACATGACAGCGTCGGAAACGCGAGTGACGACGTCCGGCGCCATCAGGTCCCGCCCACCACTATTTGGATTATAAGTTCGGTCTTCCGTAGCAAGGTTTTATACACAGCCATGGAACATTCGGTTCCGCTCCCCGTTACGAATTCCGGCCGGCGGCCGTCATGTCGGTCAGGGACGAGATGAAACACGCGCTGACGGCGGTGCTCTTGGTGGCGGTCATGGCCTGCGGCACTACGGTGCCAGGCACCCCGCTGAACCAGTACCAGCTCGAGTTCCGGATCTTCGATCAGTTCGGTCCGCCGGCGTTCTGCGATCCGGACTTCTACCCCATCGCGCGCGAAGGCGGCGAGCAGGCCAGCGCGCAGTCGAACTACGCACAGATCCGTGACAACGGGGAGCTCTACTCCGCGATCGTCGAGCACGAGCACCTGCCCGCGCCGCCGGCCGAGCTCGACGACGCACAGAAGCTGACGCTCTACCGCGCGTTCAAGAAGCTGCGCGCGCTGGACATCCACCCCGGAGGCAGCGGAAACTCCTTCTTCGAATACACGACAGCCGATACCTTCACGAAGGTGCAGGGCGACGTGAGCCCCGACGGAACGATCTCCGTCACGTCGAGGACGCAGGGCTCGCGGCCCAACTGCCCGATCTGCCTCTCGGCGGCGACGCTGATCAGCACGCCTGCCGGCGATGTTGTCGTGACGGCGATTCGTCCCGGAACGCTCGTGTGGACACAGGGCGATGACGGGAGCCGCATCGCGGCGCCTGTGATCGCGGTCGGCAGCACGCCGGTTCCCGCGGGCCACCTGATGGTTCACCTCACCCTCGCGGACGGACGGCAGCTGTGGGCGTCACCAGGCCACCGCACGGTGGATGGAAGGCCTCTGGGCTCGCTCCGTGTGAGCGACGTTCTCGACGGCTCGCGAGTCAGCGGCTGGGAGCTCGTGCCGTACGCCGGCGACCGCACGTACGACCTGTTGCCTGCCGGCCCAACGGGACGGTACTGGGCGGACGGTATTCCGCTGGCGAGCACTCTCAACTGAGCTCAGAAGTTGATCGTTTCGCTGAAGCCCGGACCGTCGACCTGCCACCCAACGCAGCCGGTGTTGCCCTTCGGCTGGCCGTCCTCGATCTGCCAGGCGTACGGCGGCGTCACGCTGTAGATGACCAGTTCGAGATGCTGCTCGACGACCTGGCCGTCCAGCACGTCGGTGCCGATGACCGGTCCGCTGGCGTACTGGCCGACGAACACGACCGGTTGACCGTGGATCAAGTCCCTCGCCCGGACCAGGATCGGGCCGGCGACGACTCCGTCGGCGAAGAGGAAGTCATGGAAGTAGTTGCCCCAGCTTGTGGGGATCTCGACCGCGCTTCCTGACATATGGAATGGACCAGCACCCGCGTCTCCGCCGCTGCCATACGGTCCATGTGGGCAGTCGAAGGCCGAGCGAACCATCGGCTGGTGCAAGGGCCGGGCTTCGAGCTTCTGGAGCGGCGTCTGCGGCGCGGCCGGCACCGGGGGCGCGCTGTACGACCTCCAGTCGGCGAGGAGCCGCCCACCCACCAGGGCTCCAGCAACCACCGCAATCACAACGAACACCGCGACCAAGGAAAGCGGGGCGCGCAGCCGGATTGACCACGCAGCCTGTCGCGGGCGGTCGCTCGAGACGGTCATAACCACGCGCTCGCTCAACCCGGCGTCCTCACGGCCCAGCTCGTCGTATGCCACATGCAGCTCGCTGCGCAAGCTCACCTCAATGCCTCCTCGACGTCGACGCCAGGCCGCAGCCGCTTGATCGAGCGATAGAGCCGCGAGCGCGTGGCGGACAACGAATTCCCGACCGCGATCGCCACCTCTTCAAGAGGCAGATCGAGATAGAAATACAGGACGACGATCAGCTTGTCTTCGCGAGGAAGCCGAGCCACCGCTTGGCGCAGATCGGCGTTGCGGAGCGTGCTGTCCTCGCCGGAGACGATCGCCAGCTCCTCCGGCACGCCCATGCTGACGCCTGACGACCACTTTTGCCGCCGGGCGTTGCGGCACTTGTTGGCGACTACCCCGAGAAACCACGGCCGGAGGCGACCCTGGTCGCGCATCGTCGCGAGCTTGCGCCACGCGGTGAATGACGCCTCCTGGACCGCGTCTTCGGCGGCTCCGCGGTCATGGAGCATGGCCAGCGCCAGGCGGAATCCTGGCTCGATGAGCGGCCGCAGCAGATCACCGAAGACGCGCTCGCTCGCAATTGCTGAGCCTCGCGGCGTCTTGATCTCGGCCACTTGCTGCATGTCTCACCTGTTCCTGTAACCAGGACGGCGGTTTGTTGCAGAGGACCGGAGTCTAGGAGACTTCCTCTTCTTCGACGAGCCTCAGGTGGCCACTGACGTTCAGTCCGAGATGACGCGCGAAAAAGCCCGCGACACGCTCGACGTACAGCGGCCGGTCCGCGAAGTACGCGCCTGCATGAGGCGCGCCCTGCACGATCCAGATCTCGCGCGGCCCGCGGTACGCGTCGTACAGGCGGCGGCTGTGGTTCACGTTGGTGATGCGGTCCGCGCCGCCGTGGATGAAGAATAGCGGTCGCGGCTCGAGCGAGCTTAGAACCGAAATCGGGCTGCAATCGGCAAGCTTGCTGCCGCTGCGCGCGCGCAGCATCAGCCCGGCGAGCCATACGAACGGCGTGCCCGGCAGCCTCGCTCGCGTGCGCACGTTCTCGATGAGCAAGGTGCGCAGGTCGCTGAAGGGACTGTCGAGCACCAGCGCCTCGACGCCAGGCTCGCCGGCAGCGCCGAGCAACGAGACGACCGCGCCCATCGAGTACCCGAGCAAACCGATGCGCGCCCGCGGTATGCGCTTGCGCGCGAAAGCGATCACCGCCTGCAGCTCCAGCACCTCCTTGATGCCGAAGGTGATCGCGGCGCGGTCGCTGCCCAACATGCCGCGGTAGGAGTAAACGATCACGTTGAAGCCCTTGCGCCACAGCGCAATCGAGATACCGAGCGCGCCCTGCCGCTGGCCCTTGTGTCCGCCCGACACGATGACCGTCTGCGGCGAGCCGGGCTGCCGGAAGTACCACGCGCCGAAGTTGACGCCGTCGGCGGTGACGAGCTCGACGTCCTCGTAGTCCGCCTGGAACTCGAACGGAGTGAAGGTGAGGTCCTCGACATCAGCCGGCCGCACGGGCACGAACGCGCGGTGATACACGAAGTAGGCGACGGCGATATAGGTCGCCAGCAGGGCCAGGGCGACGAGGACCGCGTACTGCATCGGGCTACCGATTCGAACTTTACGTTCTGGCCGGTTTGGCCGCTCGTCCCGCCCGGTTTTCCTCGTAGCGGGCGAGCACGAAGAGCATCAGGCTGAGCCGGTTCAGCCAGCGCAGGACCTCCGGGTTGGCCACGCCGCCCAGCCCTTGGAGCGCGAGCGCGCGCCGCTCCGCGCGGCGGACGATCGCGCGCGCCAGGTCGAGCGCGCCTGACGCTGGCGTGGAGCCAGGCAGCACAAAGCCCTCAGGCATCGTGACCGCGTCCTCGAGTTTCGTGGTCACCTCTTCCAGCCGGCGGACGTCCTTGGCGCTGACCTTCGCGAAGCTCTTTCGCGATTTGGGATTGGTGCCTAGCTCGGCACCGAGCGCGTAGAGGCCTCGCTGCGCCTCCTCGCAGACCTCGCGAACGCGCGCGTCATCAGAAAGCCCCTTGGCCAGGCCGAGCGCGCTCGACGCCTCGTCGACGGTGCCAAAGGCCTCGATGCGCGGGTCGTCCTTGCGGACGCGTCCACCGCCCAGCAGTCCAGTGGTTCCGTCGTCGCCCGACGCGGTCAGCTCGAGCATCCGCTTCTTGCGCGGCATGCTGCTTAAGAGAAGATCCGGCTCAGCTCGTAGAGATCCTGCGGCACGCGCCGTGTCTCGGCGATCACGTCGACCACCGGGACCACCTGGACGCCGCCGTCGCGCCTGATCGGGATGACTCCGCTCTTCCCCGCCATGATCAGGTCGGCCGCGCAGGCGCCAAGCCGAGTGGCCCAGATGCGATCGGACGGCGAAGGGGATCCGCCACGCTGCAGGTGACCGAGCACCGTCACTCGCGTCTCGAACCCGGTCTCGCGTTCGACGCTGCTGGCGAGCAGGTCACCCACGCCATGTTTGGCGAGCCGCACGTGGCCGAACGCGTCGGTATCGCCCTCGCGCGACTCGGCATCGACGCCGGGGATGCTCACCCCCTCCGCCACGACGATGATGCTGAACAGCTTGCCGTCGCCGCGCCGCCGGTAGAGGTGGGCCACGACCTCTTTGAGGGTGAGCGGGAACTCGGGAATCATGATCAGGTCGGCGCCGCCGGCGATGCCGCCCATCAACGCCACCCAGCCGGTGTCGCGTCCCATGACCTCGACCACCATGACGCGGTGATGCGCGGAAGCCGTCGTGTGGAGCCGGTCGAGCGCGTCGGTGACCACGCCCACCGCGGTGTCGAAGCCGATGCAGAAGTCGGTGACCGACAGGTCGTTGTCGATCGTCTTGGGAACGCCGACCGTGGCGAAGCCCGCCTCGTGCATCGCGGCCGCGACGCTTAGCGTGTCGTCGCCGCCGATCGCCACCAGCGCGTCGATGCCGCTGCGCCGCAACATGCGCATCGCGGTCGCGACGCCGTCCTTGATCTTCAGCGGGTTGGTGCGCGACGTCCCGAGGATGGTGCCGCCCAACGGCAGAATTCCGCGCACGTCCTGCGCTGTCATCTCGCGAATCAGTCCGTCTTCGAGGCAGCCCGCCCACCCGTTCTGGACGCCGCTCACGTGGTGCCCGAGCTGGAACGCTCGCCGCGCCACGGCGCGGATGGCAGCGTTCAGGCCGGGCGCGTCTCCTCCACCGGTGAGGATCCCGATTCGCACCGAAATACTGTAAGGCCCAAGCTGGTGGCCAGACTCTCAGGCGTCGCGCCTGCCAGCGATGAGAGAACGACGTCCGCGCGGCTCAGGTCCTGGCCGGCGGTGATGGTGTTGGGCACCGCGACGCAGAACATCCCCGCCGCCTTCGCGGCGAGCACACCGTTGGGCGAGTCCTCGATCGCGACCGACTCGCCTGGCGCAACACCGAGGCAGTCGAGCGTCGCCACGAAGAGATCCGGCGCGGGCTTGACCAGCTGGACGTCGTCGCGGCACCGGATGCACTCGAACAGACCCAGGATGCCGAGTCGCTCGAGATGCTCCCTGACCCAGCCCTGGCTGGAGCTCGAGGCGACGCCCGTCTTCAGGCCGATGTCGCGCGCCGCCGCCGCCAGCTCCGCGACGCCGGGCAAGACCGCCTGCTCCAGCACGAGCTCGCTGCGCCGGCGCATCCGCTCGTCGAGCACCTCCTGCGTCAGCGCTCGGCCGAGTCGTTCCTCGAGGTTGGCGCGCGGGTCGAACGCCGCATTCGAGGAGCCGACGGTCTGCATCCAGCGGTCGAAGGGCAGCTCCTGGCCGTGCGCCGTGTAAACCTCCAGCCACGACCGGTAGATCGGTTCTTCCGTGTCCAGGATCAGGCCGTCGAAGTCGAAGACGATCGCCCTCAACGCGGGTGTCACCCCCATACCAAAGGCTTAGTATCGCCGCACATTTCAGTGCCCGAGAACGACGTCCAGATCCAGTCCGCCAAGCGATCGGTTACAGCAGGCCTGCCGGCCGGTCTGATCGTCGCTCTGCCGGGGTTTGCCCTGGTCGCGCTGGTCGCGATGCTGGTCATCCTTTTCGGCTTCCTGGACGCCAGCCACTACACGACCCTGGCCAATCTCTTGACGCCCGACCCGGCCGCGGCTGCCGGCACGGTCTCGCTTGCGGGCGGCGCCGAGGGCGTCACCTTGAGCATCGTCATCCTGGTCGTCTTCTACGGAATCCAGACCACCTCGTCGCGCTACTCGCCGCGCATCATCGACATCTTCACGCGCAACCCGCTCAACGCGCTGGTGTTCACGTTCGCGCTGGCGTCGATCCTCTACACCTTTCTCGTCCGCGCAGAGATCAGGCCCAACTACGTGCCGATGTGGAGCGTGGCGCTGGCGGTGGTGTTCGCGCTGGCGAACTTCGCGATCCTGCTGCCGTACGTCATCTACATCTTCGACATCATGCGTGCGGAGAGCCTGATAAAAGGCATCCGCAAGCGGGCGACGCGCGACATCCGCAAATCGGTGACGGGCAGACGCGGCCGCGACGGGGTGATGACCTGCCTATCGCAGATCACCGACATCGTCTTCGGCTCCATCCAGCTCGGCGACGTTCCCGTGTCCATCTACGGCGTCGAGGCCCTCAGCCGGTTCGTGGCCGACGACTACCTGCGCGTCAAGAAGAAACTGCGGCCGGAATGGTTCCATGTCGGACACTCCGATCTGCCCGGCGCGTCCGACCAGATCCTGGCCGAGGTCAACCGCGCACGCACGTGGGTCGAGTATTTGATCCTGTCGAGCTTCGTCGACTTCGTCGGGCTCACACCCGTCCACCGCAAGGAGGCTGTGCACGCGATCGCCCTGGCGACGCGCGACATCGGGCTCGCGGCCATCGAGGTTGGCGACCCCGAGGTCGCGGACCTGAGCGTTCGGTTCTTCAACACGTACCTTCGCACTGCGATCACCCGCACGGCGCCGACCTTTGCGTCGTCGACGATGAACGAGTACCGGCGCCTGGCCATCGGCGCGCTCGAGTGGCGTCCGGACATATCGGTGGAATCGGCTGCGCACCTCCTGCGGTACGGACGCCATTTCGACGAGTCGGGCATGCCTGCGATCTTCGGCGCCGCCGCGGAGGACGTCGCCGACCTGGCGATCGAGGCTCAGGGCCGCGACCCCGAGGTCACGCGCCGGCTGGCGCTGCTGCTCGTGCGCAACCTCCAGGATTTGATCCCCACCGCACGGCCCATCGGCCTCAACGGCCTGTTCAAGGCCGTGGCGAAGCTCGCGTTCTGGGCTATGGCCTCAGACGCCAAGGACGTGAGCGGCATCCTGGTGGAAGGCATCGCGTGGGCGCCGCCAGACTTCGTGGACGGCGCGCTCAACCGCATGGAGTCGATGCGGTCGGGCCTGTTCTGGGAGGTCAACGAGCGCGTCATCGCCTTCGACTGGGTCGAGGAGCCACTGCGCGCCCAGATCCCGCGCCTGCGCGCCGCGCTGAAGCGTGCGCACGGCGGTGGCGGCGCCGAGGAGCTCACCGCGGAGCCGGCAGCGGGCATGGTCATGACAGATCTGATCGCGCCGACGCAGCCGTCGCTCCCGGTCATCCCCGCCAACGGCAAGCGGGCCGTCGTTCCCGAGCAGCAGGGCGCCAACACGCCGGCTCAGTGACGGGCGCGCTCTGGCCGAGGGCCCCGGCCGGCGCCTCTCGCTCTAGAAAGCGATCGCGGTGCCCTTCGGGTAGAGGGCCTGGGCGCGGCGGGCAGCCTCGGCCCCCGTCGGCGCCGGAACGGTCGTATAGCGGATGACGCGGCCCGTCTCGTAAACCGCGACCCGCCACGGCACGAGCTCGCGACCGTCCTTGCCAACGATCCTTACGGCGCCCTCGTAAACGGTCATCTGGCTATGAACCGTAGCCAGCCGGCCCTGTTGTGGCCATCCTGGAAATCGATGAGCCCGGGCCATGGATTCCCACGAAGGTGGCCAGAGCTGACATCCCCACCTGACATCCCCACCTGACCTCCCCACCAGTGGGGAGGGACCCAACTGGCGCCTAGGCCAGGACCTCCTGGCGCTGCTTCAGGTGCCCGATCGCCTGCGTCCGAACTTCCTGGAATCCATCCTTGAGCCCTTTGCGCAGGATGCGGGCACAGGCTGCGGCCGAGTAAAGGCGCGGGATGAAGACGAAGTCGGCGCCCGCGTCATAGAACTTCAGCGCCTGCGGGATGTGGTCGGTGGTCAGCACCACGCGCACGTGCGGCGAATGCGTGCGGACGCTGCGCAGCAGCCTCAGGTTGCTGGTGCCGCGCAAGACGTCGTCGGTGATGCTGGACACGACGAGCTCTGCGTCTTCGATGCCCGCGTGGTGAAGCGTGTCCACATGCGCGATGTCGCCATATACGACCTTGATGCCCCGGCGCCGCAGCTCGCGCATGACTGTCGGATTGAAGTCGATGACCAGGATCTTGCTCACGAACTCCTTCGACTCCTCGACGTCGCCCTCGTGCTCGAACTCGTAGAGGATCGAGCTCGCGTCGCGGAAGAAGCCGAGGAAGATCACCGGGTAGTGGCCCTCGACCTCGGCCGCCGCCGCCTTGTCCGCGTCGAGATCCTTCAGGCCGATGGTTTTGAGCGCGGCCGTCAATGCGTTCTGGATGAAGTGGCTCGCGTTGATCATGTAGGTCGAGGCCACAGACGTCACCGCAAAGGTGAGGATGACCACGGTCAGGATGTCGGTGCCGATCTGATGCGGGTTCATAGACACGCCGAGAAAAGCGATCACGATCGAGAACTCGCTGACCTGAGCGAGGTTGATGGCCGGCACGAGGCTGTTGCGAAGCCCAAGCCGCAGCGTATAGAGGATCGGCACCACGACGACGCGGCTCACGATCACGAACACCGAGGCGCCAAGCACCAGCAGCAGCACGCGAGGCGTCGGGACGGGGATCTGCATACCCAGTGCGACGAAGAACAACGTCACGAAGAAGTCGCGAATGCTCGTCGCTTTGGCCATCACATCGAGGTTGTAAGGGAAGGTCGACAGGCTCACGCCGGCGATCAGCGCGCCCATCTCGCGCGAGAGTCCGATGAAGCTCGCGATGCCGGCGAGGAAGAAGCACCACGCGAGCGCGGTCACGAGCACGAGCTCAGGCGCCTTGGCCACCGACCGGAAGAGGTACGGCAGCACGTATTTGGAAAGGGCGAGGCCGCCCACCACCAGCAGCGCGCCCTTCCACAGCGAGAGCGCCAGCGGCAGCAAGTCTGGATTGGAGATGTTCGGCTGCACCGCGAGCATGGCCACGGCCCACAGGTCCTGGATGACGAGTACCCCGAGCGTGATGCGGCCCGGCAGCGTGTCGAGCTCCATCCGGTCGTTCAGGATCTTGACCACGACCAGCGTGCTCGAAAGGCTCATGCACGCCGCCAGGTAGAGCAGCGAGTAGTCGCCGCCGCCGACGTGCGCTCCGAGCAGCGCGAAGTAGCCAAGCCCGAGCGCGATGCAGATCGGCACCTGGAGAGCCCCCGTCACGAGCATCGGGGCACCGGCGGCCGCGAGCTTCTTCAGGTCGATCTCGAGGCCGATGACGAACAGCAGGAGAATCAGGCCGATCTCGGCGACGGTCTGGATGCTCGCGAGGTCGGTCACCCAACGAAAGCCGATCGGTCCGACGACGACGCCGGCCAGCAGGTAGGCGAGGATCAGCGGTTGGTGCAGCCGCCAGCTGACCAGCGCAAGCAGCGCGGCGGCGGTGACGCAGATCGCGATGCCCGACAGAAGGTCGGTGGGGATCGTCACCTGGCGGTCGCGAGCGAGTCGATGTGGCCCCAGCGCTGCTCGAGCGCAGGCATGTCGGCCGGATCGCCGGCGATGAGGAAGCGCGGACGGTGCACGCCGTCGATCAGGGCTGAGGCCTGCTGCTCGACTGCCTGCTTGCCGGTCTCTGGAGGCGTGCCATCGCCCATCCACCGGCCGAGCCCACGCGAGCGCGTGTTCTGACCGATCTTCGGCGCCTTCTGACTGAGGCAGAAAAGCGAGACGTGCACGCCCGTCCCCTTTGTCTGCTGTGACAGCGCTTCGGTGAAGGCGGCCAGCGCGGCGTGGCCCGTGTCGTACGGAATCGTGTTCGCATCGCCGGGATGCACGCCGCCGAAGGAGACGATGTTGATGATGTGACCCGAGCCTCGCTCTGTCATGTGGCTGAGGAACCCGGTCGTAGTGCGCACCGCGCCGAGGAGGTTGGTCTCGAGCATCCAGGCCCAGTCGTGGCTGGATATGCGGTCAAGCTTGCCCTGCAGCAGCACGCCGGCCGCGTTGACCAGGATGTCCACCTTCCCCATCGACTTGATCGCACCGTGCACGAGCGAGCGCACCGAGGCGTCGTTGCGCAGGTCAGTCGAGAGCGCGATCGATCTCTCAGCGGTGCGCAGCCTGAGGATGTCCTCGACCGTGCGGTCCATGCGCGGCGCGTCGAAGTCGGCGACCACCACGTCAGCGCCCTGACGCGCGAAGCCGAGCGCGACCGCCCGGCCGATGCCACTGCCCGCCCCCGTCACCACCCCGACCTTGCCGGACAGCGCGCCTGAATTCATGCGACGGAAACTATGCAACGAGCGGCTGGGAAATTGCCATACCTTGAATGCGGCATGACTCGAGCTGCGGTCGTTGCGATCGGGCTGGTGATCCTGGCCGCGTGCGGCTCGACCGGCTTCGCGCTCACGGGCGCGACCGTCGACGGGACCCATACGTGCGCGGTCGGATCGGCCAACACCAGGTACGACCTGCACGCCAAGATCTCGGCCGACAACTCGAGCTCGAAGACCGTGGACGTGCGCTCGATCGATGCCGTCATGGTGGTGTCGGCGGTTCACGGCCAGTGGCAGCAAGCGGTCGGGACCAGGTACGACGCGGGCGAGGTCCACTTCTCGCCGCGCTCGGTCGGCGCCAGTTCGAAGGCCACGCTGACTGCCACGATCCCCAGCGCGTGCACCAACGGACAGCATCAGGGCACCAGCGACGACTATGCCGATTACTCGATCCAGCTCACCGTGGTGACCTCGGCGGGGACGTTCCACCTGACCAGCCAGAACAAGCACCGCATCGTCGCGCCCTAGCAGGCCGCTGAAAAAGTAATCGTCGGATCTGCGACGCCCTTTTTCATCAGCCTGCTAGTGGACCCGGCGGCGATCGGCCGCAATCGAAGTCGACGATCGCATTCCGAGGCGCCGGCGCGCGGCGGCGACCAGCTCTGGATCCGCTCGCGCGTCGGGGCTGGCGCTCAGCCACCTCAGACCCGCCAACCGACGAACCGCGAAGTTCAGGACCGTGACGAATCCGGCGTCGGCGTCGGCCTTTTGCGCGGGGTCCTCGGTGCTGCCGATCCACAGCCGCGCCAGGCCGTCACGTCGGGCCTGCGCCACGATGCCTTCCAGCAACGCGCGGTAGTGGCCCCGCCGGCGATGCTCTCGCAGGGTCAGGCAGTTCCAGATGTAGGCCTCGCCGGCGTCCGGTGAGATCTCGACTCCGAGCTCGCCGATCCACTCGGTTGTCATGGAGAGCCAGCCGTAGCTGACCACCTTGCCGGCTTCAATGATCGCAAACGCACGGCTGCCGCGCTCGAATCGCCGCGCGACCCGGTCGCCCTCCTCGCCCATCGCCGCCACAAGCGCGCCGGCTGAGGTGGAGGTGACCTCGACGAATTGAGTCGCGCTGACGGAAGGCGGCGGGCCTTGTCGTTTGAGGTCCGCCGCCCAGAGCTTGCTTCGGATCAGATCGAGAAGTGGAGGTGACGCACCTTGTCGATGACCTCGGGGTCCCCGCTCGCTGAGCCGCCGGGGTACCGGCCGAAGAAAGTGAGCACCAGGTCGGCTGCGTTGTCGAACTTGAACAGCGCGGCGCAGCCTTCGAAGTCGCCCTTCTCCGGCTCGGGCGACCACTTGCCGTCCTTGACGGTGATGCGCCATTTGCCGCCCCACGGTCCGGCCACGTCGATGCCGTACTGGAAGTCCTGCCCCGCTGCCTCCTTCTGGTCGACCTGGTACTGCCAGAAGATGAACGCGAACGGCAGGATGCAGCCGGCCGTCGCCTCGTCGATCGTGGCGAGCTTGTTGCCGAGCCCGTACTCGATGTCGTACGGGTGGACGCCGTAGTCCATGATCTGGAACGTCGCATAGAAGCCGGCAGGCACCGCACCCGAGTACGGATGCGAGACCATGAGGCCGCCCTCCCACTGTTGCGGCGTAAGGTCGTCGAGCATCTTGTCGAGCTTCATTGCGTTCTTCTTGAAGCGCTCCAGCGCCTCCTCGCGCGGGAGCTTGCGAAAGTCCTTGGCGTGGTCGTCGAGCGTGGTCGCCATCACCTGGAGTCCCATGGGCGCGGTTGGGTCCGTGCCCCCGGTCGCGGCGTCCCAGTTGCGGAAGTAGCCCTCGGTGACGTCGATCATGTGCCCGACGAGGTCGCGTGTCTCCCATTCGGTGCATCGGGTCTGCACGTTCCAGTTCTTCGGGTCGGAGACCATTCGCGTGAAGTTCTCGCGGTCACGGCGCATGACGGCCATCACCGTCTCTTTGCCCTCGGCCGACATTGGGTTGACCGGAGCGATCGTTGCGGTGCTCATCAGCTGCTAGCCCTCCCTTGAACGAGATTGGTCGGAATGACTATCGGGGTCAGAGTCTCGTCCAGCGTGTCGCGCCGGACCTGGAACCATGGCGGCAGGCTGAGGCCCGAGCCGAGGGCTTCAGGCTTCTCGTCAATGGTGAACCCTGGCGAGTCGGTCGCGATCTCGAACAGCACGCCGCCCGGCTCGCGGTAGTAGATCGACTTGAAGTACCAGCGGTCGATGACCGGCGTGACGTTGCGGCCGGCGGCCACGAGCGTCTCGCGCCACTCTGCCTGGCGCTTGTCGTCCGGCGCCCGCCACGCGACGTGGTGCACGGTGCCGATTGACTCCTCGCCCGCCGGCCCTTCTGGTGACTCGACGAGGTCGAGGATCGAATCGGGCCCGCCACCGCCTGTCTCGAAACGGGTCCGCCGCCCGTCTTGCGCCTTCTGACGAAAGCCCATCGTGTGCGTCAGAAAATCGTGCGTCGCTTGAGCCTCCGCCACCGTGAGCGTCACCGAGTGGAAGCCCTGGATGGCTTGCTCGTGGGGCACTGGACCGTCCGGCCACGCGGTGAGTTTCAGCGCTGAGCTGCCGGCCACCAGGTCGAGCTCGATGCCGTCGGGGTCATGGATGGTGATCACGTCGCCGTCGAACCGCGTCGCGCGCGACGACTCGATGTGTAAGTCGCGCAGGCGCTTCACCCAGAACTCGTACGACCCTTCAGGGATCGTGAAGCCGACCGTCGTCACCTGGCCGCTGCCCGTCCGCCGCTTCGGCCAGGCGGGCCAGCCGAAGAAGGTCATCGCGGTGCCAGGCGAGCCGAGGTAGTCGCCGAAGTAGATGTGGTACGTGTCCGGCACGTCCTGGTTGATGCTCTTCTTCACGAAGCGCAGGCCGAGCACGCCGACGTAGAAGTCGACGTTCTTCTGAACATCGCCCGTGATGCTGGTCACGTGGTGGATGCCCGGGACGGCGGCAGGCAAGCTCGGACCTCCGTGTACGGACCGTTGCGACCGCAACTTATCGTAGTCCCTCCCCACCGCGTGGAGATGCCACGAGCACGGTTCCTCCCCACCGTGGGGGGAGGCTAGGTGGGGGCTTCCGACGCCTCCTCTTCTACCCGTGCCCAGATCTCGGCGGCCATAGGTTCGCGAGCCTCTTCCTGCAGGTGCGCCACCAGCCCGATCGCGCGTGCCATCACCGCCACGCCTCGGCACACCTGCCACGGCAGGCCGAGCTCGCTCGCGATGGCGCCGATCGCGCCGGTCGCGTTGACGGTCAGCTCGCGGCCGAGGCTGCGCGACGCCTCCTCCGCCACGACCTGGATCAGCTCCACGTAGCGGCCGGAGAACCCGTTGGCCCTGGCAACCTCGAACAGCCGCGGCGTGCGCGGGTCGATCGGCTTGTGAATCGGATGCCCCAGGCCGGGAACAGCCCGCTTCGCCTGCTTCTGCCTCCCGACGATTCCTTCAGCGAGGGTCTGCAGGTCGGCGTCGTCGCCTGCGTCCTGGAGCGCCTCCTGAAGCATGCGCGCGACCTCTTCGGTGGGCCCGCCGAAGCGGTCCCCCATCCCCAGCAGGCCGGCCGCGACCGCCGCCTGCAGGGCTTCGGGCGCGCCGAGGTAGGTCATCCGCGCGGCGATCGCGCTCGGCGTAACGCCGTGCTCGACCAGGGTGACCGCGATCGCGTTGAACACGATGGACTCCTGCGGGGTCGGAAGCCTGCCCCTCAGCTCGAGGAACGCGAAGTCGCCGAGCGACACGTTGCCGATGAGCTCAGTCAGGTCGTGGCCCCGGACGACGACCTTATCGGGCGAGCTCCACCCCATTTCCGACCGCAGCTTCTTCCGCGTCACGTCTTCCTCGTCAGGCGGGTCTTGTACGAGGCCTCGCCGAAGCCCGACTCGGTGATCAGGTCCACGCGGCACCGAAACGTGAGCGTCGCGCGGACCGCCTTCTCGATCTCGTCCTTCAACCCGGCGTCTGCAGGCGCGCCGTCCGGGACCTCCACCTCGATCGGCACCGGCGGCTCGACGCTGACATTCGTGCCGTCCCGCACCACCCGCGCGCGACCCGTGACGCGCGGCCGGAACCGCCCGACCACAGCCAGGATCGCGGACGGGTAGACGTTGACTCCGCGCACGATGAACATGTCGTCGCGCCGGCCGATGATTCGCATGCGGAACGTCGCGCGCCCGCAGCCGCAATCGCCGCCCTGAACCTCCACGAGGTCGCCACCCAGGAAGCGGACGACTGGATGGGCCTCGCGCGTGAGATGGGTGTAGGCCAGCTCGCCGAGCGCGCCGGGCTCGATCGTCATGGGCTCGCGCGAATCCGGGTGCACCATCTCCGCCCACACGTGCCCGCCGCCGCTGAAGTGCATGCCCTGCCGCCCCGGGCATTCGCCGAACAGCGACGGCGCGATGTCGCCGATGCCCATCACCTCATTGACGAACGCGCCAGTGATGGATTCGATGTGGTCGCGCACCGCCGGGATGCCGCCGCCGGGCTCGCCGCCCGTGACGACATGCGCGAGCGAGGTGATGCGTTCGCCGGCCGCCTCCAGCCGGTTCGCAAGGTACTGCGCGAAGGACGGCGTGGTGAGCAGCGTGTCGAAGATGCCCGCGCGCATGCCGAACAGGACGCGGTCCGCGTCGCCTGGTCCGAGCGGGACAACTCGCGTGCCGATTCGCGCCAGCACGAAATAGGTGTGGCCCGCAACGAATGGACCCGCGCCAAAAGTCGACAGCACGCTGTGGTGGTCGTGGATGCCGGACGTGTAGTAGGTGCGCGTGCCGATGGTCGTCCACGTCTCGATGTCGCTGGGGGTGAGCGCCAGCACGCTGGGCGCACCCGACGTGCCGCTGGTCTGATACACGCGCTTCACGCTGTCTTCGGGCACGCAGAGGTTGGTGCCGAATGGCGGCAGCTCGTCGATTGCCTCCTTGAGGTCTGCCTTTGACGTGAATGGCAGACGGCTGATGTCGGCCAGGCGGACGAGGTCGGGTCCGATGCCAGCGGCACCGAACCTTCGCCGGTAGAAGGCCGAGCTCTCCATCAGGTGCCGCCACTGCTGCTCCCAGGCGGCCTCGCCTCGCGCCAGCGCCCGCGCGTGGTCTTCGGTCTCCACCTCGCGGTCCCGGATCCAGTCGCGGTCGCAGGTGTCGCCGGGCAGCCGGCCTGTCGCCTGATCGGCGGCTTTCATGCGAGGGGCGGCCCGTCCGGCATCTGAGCGGCATCGACCCACGTGCGGAGGTGCGCGTCCGCCAGCTTGCGCGCGCCCTCGAACGGCCCCGCCGGGTCGGCAAGGGCTTCGCGTGTGAGCTCGCGCACGCGCTCCTCCACGACAGCGATCGCTTGTTCCGCGCTGGTGACGCTGTCGGTGACGTATCCGATGGTCGCGCCGGAGTTGCACACATAATCGGCCAGGGCAATGATGCCGCGGTTCCACAGGACCTCGAGGCCGCGCGTGGTGTACGGCACGTTCGCGGCGGGCGCGACGACCCTCGCCTGCAGCGCCTTCGCGCGCGCCTCGTCGATGACGCCGATTCGCGCGCCTGGCACCAGTAGGTCGGAACCGACCTCGAAAAGCTCCGACGCCGGGCTCACCGGCTCGTCGAGGTGCTCGACGAGGTGATCGCCGTGCTCGGCGCGCAGCCGCAGCAGCTCCTCGACGTCGAACCCGGCGGCGCGCCGGACGCAGCCGTGGATGGTTGAGAACGCGATCAGCCTGGCGCCGCGCCGCCACGTTTCCAGCGCGGTGGCGCCGCCCACCTTGCCGAAGCCTTCGATCACCACGGTCTTGCCGGCCAGGCCGGCGAGTGCGGTCTCGGCCGCGACGGTCACGCCGAGGCCGGTGATGAACGCGTCGAGCGGCATGCCCTCATGCGTGGTGTGCATGACGCTCGCCTGCTCGCTGCCCGGCAGCGAGCTGAAGTCCTCGGGCTTCGTGCCCAGGTCGGTGGATGTGAGAAACGTGCTGCTCTCGACCATCGGGCGGATCTCCTCGACGTACCGCTTGACGGCGTCGTCGCGGTCCGCATCGGTGGCGCGGATGGTCGCCTTGGCGCCTCCGATGTTCACGCCGAGCACGGCGAACTTGTAGGTCATCGCGCGCGCCAGTAGCTGGGTTTCGCGCTCGGTGACGTCAGGCGCAAGCCGCGTGCCGCCCGCGCTGGTCGGGCATTCGAGGTCGAACGCCAGATAGGCGTCGACGGTCTTCAGCTTGAGGATCCGCATGGCCATTAAGGTTGGCACGATGCCGGATTTGCTGTTGACGACGGTGGTCGGCAGCTATCCGCAGCCGGACTGGCTCGTCGACCGCGCGGCGCTCGGCAGCCGGCTGCCGCCGCGGGTTCGCGCGCGAGAGATCTGGCGTGTCGCGCCTGAGCTGCTCGAGCAGGCGCAGGACGATGCGACCATCGTCGCCATTCGCGACATGGAGCGCGCGGGCATCGACATCATCACCGACGGTGAGATCCGGCGCGAGAGCTATTCGAATCGATTCGCGACAGCGCTCGAGGGCATGGACCTCGACAACCCCGGCACCGCGCTGGACCGCACGGGCCATGCGAATCCGGTGCCGCGCGTCGTCGGGCCCATCCGGCGCACGCGCCCGGTCGAGGTGCGCGACGTCCAGTTTTTGCGCCGGCAGACCGACCGTCGCATCAAGGCAACGCTCCCTGGGCCGTTCACGATGTCGCAGCAGGCGCAGAACGACCACTACAAGGACGAGGCCGACCTGGCCATGGCGCTCGCGGTCGCGGTCAACGAGGAAATCAAGGACCTGTTCGCCGCCGGCGCCGACATCGTCCAGATCGACGAGCCATATCTGCAGGCGCGAGCCGAGAAAGCGAAGCTATTTGCGCTGCCCGCGATCAACCGCGCGCTCGAGGGGATCGCAGGGCCGACCGCGCTTCACACGTGCTTCGGTTACGCGCACATCGTCCACGACCGGCCGAACGGCTACCCGTTCCTGGCGGAGCTCGCTGGCGCAGCCGCCGCGCAGATCTCGATGGAGTCGGCGCAGCAGAAGGTGGACCTTTCGGTGCTCGAGTCCCTGCGCGGCAAGACGCTGATCGTCGGTGTCATCGACCTGGCGGACGACAGCCCTGTCGAGGATGTCGACACCGTGGTCGCGCGCATCCGCGCGGCGCTGAAGCACGTTGACCCTGACAAGCTCGTGCTGGCGCCGGACTGTGGCATGAAGTACCTGCCGCGCGAGAAGTCGTTCGCGAAGCTGTCGGTTCTGGCGCAGGCCGCTGCTCGGGTGCGGGCCGAGCTCTAGCCCCGTCGCGGCGTCAGGTCGGGCGCTCGCGCAGCGGTGACGACGACCGGGATGCCAATCACCGCGCCGACGCACGTCCACGAGATGAGGATGCCCGCCGCGATGGCGGCCCACCGCGACCACGCGGTGCGAAGCGCCACGCCGAGCAGGGCCAGGCCTGACAGCACGAACATCGCCAGGAAAGAAAACCCCAGGATGTACCCGAACACGTCGCTGTTCGGCCCTTGAGCTGTGGCCAGGATGAACGCAAGCGTCAGAAATCCTGTGAGCAGCGCTTCGAGCGAAAGGGCGACGATCAGCACGATCCGCAGACCAGGCGACGGCCTCAGAAAGGACGGGGTTCCACCTCCACTCGAGTAGCCGGGCGGGGGCGGTGGCGGCGGATACGCGGGCGGCGCCGCGACCGCCGGAACATCGGCCCTCGGGGTCCACCTGACTCCGTCCCACCAGTACAGGCCGTCAGGCGAGAACTGGGGTGGCGGCGGATTCCCTGGCGGCTGCTGACTCACAGCGCTGATAAGTATTGATAAGACGCGAGATTTATCAATCAAGCGTCCGCTGCAGGAAGGCGCCGAACATCGGCGCGGTGAAGCCTATCCGCGCCCGCTCCGGCCGGTAGACGAGCCCCTTCGCGATCAGGGCACTGATCGTCGGCTGGATCTCGTTGTTGCGCCGGCCGGACGCCTGCTGCAGCTGCTCGATGGTCGCGCTCTCGCCGAAGCTTGCGATGTTCCGCATGAGCTTGCGCTCGTTCGGCGACGCGCGGACGTAGCGCGCTCTGAAAAACCCGGCGTCGAGCGTGGCGAGGATGCGCGGCCTCAGCCGGCGCAGGTCGGCGATCTGGATGGTCTCGCCGTGCGAGCCGTTCCACAGCGCGTCCCCGTAGACCTGTATGAAGAACGGGTAGCCGCCGCTGTCGATCATCACGGCGTCCACCACCTCGTCCGCGAACCGGCGGCCCAGGCGCGTCGCGGGATCGACCAGCGCTGCGCGGTCTTCGGGCGGGCGAAGGTTGCCGAGCACCAGGGTCGTGAACATGCGCTCCGAGTAGCTCTTCGAGCGCGCGAGGTTGTCGACGACCGGCGGCAGCCCGCAGAGCATGAGCATCAGCGGCAGCCCGTGCTGCTGCACCGCCGACGTGGCGCTGAGCAGCGCGCTCAGCGTCGGTGAGCCCGGATGCTCGCGGATGACGTGGAACTCGTCATAGCGCAGCACCATGCCGCGGTACTCGCTCTTCCGGCACAGCTCGCCGATGTGCGTGAACGCCTCTTTCAGATCGTCGTCGAGGCGTCGGTGCGGACCTGGCCGCCGCCGCTTGGTGTCGACGCTGACCTTGAACTCGCCGTAGCTCACGGTCAGCGCGCCGACCACGTCTATCGCCGCCTGGAGCAGATTCCCGGCCCTGTCCTTCAATCGAGTCGAGAGGCTGAGCCGGCGCAGCGCGCGGTTGACGTCGGTCAGCAGCGCGTTCGCGAAGGCTAGCGGCTCGGCGTCCGGCTCGGAGAACTCGCGGTCGATCACCAGCCAGCCCAGGCCTTCGGCCTCGCCCTGCAGGTGGTTGAGCAGCACCGTCTTGCCGACCCCGCGCAGGCCGGTGATGAGCACGTTGCGCGGGTTGCGCGCGTCCTTCAGGAATGCGCGCACCGCCTCGATCTGCTCCTCGCGGTCGCCGAGGTACGGCGGGTCGATGCCGTTCCCCGGGCGATAGGGACTCGGCGGCCAGCTCTGCATTTGTCGGGAAATGATAAGGCTGTCGCCTTATCAATCGAGCTACGCGATGTTGCCTGTCATCGCCGGCTGCTGGGTGGGACTGCTCACGCCCGAAGGCCCTGCCTCGACGGTCACCGCCATGACGGAGTAGCCCTCGAGAGATTGATCCACAACCACCACCGTGTGCCCGGTCGAGTCGGGCACGAACACGCCGGCCGCGTCGGCGCGGCCGCCCGCGGTGATGAGCCACAGCTCGTAGACCTTGCCGGGCGGCAGCTCCGGCATGCCGTTGAACTCGACCACCGCGACCCTGTCCGCCTTGAGGTCGGTCACCTTGGCGGCCGCGCCCTGCAGCGCGCCGTGGCCCGCCATCGCGAACACGATCGGTCCGGTCGGGCCTTCGCGATGAAGCGTCTGTCCGAGCAGGAAGGCGGCGACCGAGATCAGCACCATCGCCGCGGCCAGCAGCGACCACGGAAGCCGCCGCCGCTGCTGGGTGAGTACGGGACTCCTCGGCTCCGCCTCGGAAAGGATCCGCGCGCGCAGCGCCGCCGGCGGCATCACCGGCTCCACCGCCAGTCCGATCGCGGCAAATGCCGTCTCGCTCAACTCGTCCTGCTCAAACATCGACCACGCCTCTCTCTTTGAGATACGAAGCAAGCTTGTCAAGGGCAAGTCGCATGCGTCCTTTGACCGTGCTGAGGGGCACGCCGGTCAAGCCGGCGATCTCGAGCTGCGTGTACCCGCCGAAGTAGGCGAGCAGCACCGCCCGCCGCTGCTCGGCCGGAAGGTCGGCGAGCGCCGCTCGCACGGCCGCGCGTTCGACCGAAGCCGACGCCTGCTCCTCCGGCCCGGCCGCCGAGGCGGCGAAAGCGTCGGACAGCTCGAGCTCCTCTCGCTCCCGGCCGGGACGGCCCCGCACCAGGTCGATCGCGCGGTTGCGGACCGCGGCGAGAACCCAACCGCGGAGCGAACCGCGCGCGGGATTGAAGCCGGCTGCGCCGTGCCAGAGCCTCAGGAAGGCATCCTGCACGGCGTCCTGGGCCCGACCGGGGTCACGCAGAACTCGCAGGGCGACGCCGTAGGCAAGCGCGCCGTAACGATCGAACAGCTCCGCGAGCGCCGACGTATCACGCGCCGCCATGCGGGCTGCGAGGCCGGCGTCGTCGCCCGCTGCTACGACTCCAGGGCCTCCACCGGAACGCCCCGCCGGCCGGTCATCTGATCGATGGGCGAATGTCTCGGCGCGGCGATGGCCCACGCCTCGTTGTCGATGAGACGCCATCCCCACCCGGGATTCTTGGCCATGCGCGCCCGGGCTTCATAGAGGGCTTTCGACATCAACCTGACCCCGGACAAGCCGGGCAGCTTGCCGATCTTCTCATCGATTGCGAGCAGCTCCTCCTCACCCTGCTCATCGTCGAACAGGTAGCACGCCAGCGCGTCGACCTCCTCCTGCGTCTTCACGCCCTTGCCCACCGGCACCCACAAGCGGTCCAGCGCCCAGCGGTCGATGCGCTGGGCGGCGGGGTTGTCGGTGAGCCACTCCTTCGCCGAGTTGAAGTAGAACGCGAAGTGCCGGCGCTCGTCCTTGATGATCCGGGACAGCAGGTCGGCGAGCACTGGGTGCTTCGACTTGCGGATGAGTGCGCCGTATCCGGTGAGGGTCGTGAGCTCGTTGATGGCGCCGATGGTGAGATAGATCGCCGAGAAGTCCTTCGACAGCCAGGAGCCGGCCATCGTGGTCAGGATGCTGATGCTGTTCTGGACGCCGAGGTTCGCACGGACACGAGCGATGCGGTCCTGCGTGTCGAACTTGATGCCGTAGAGGTTCAGCAGCTTGCCCAGGTTCTCGCCGTGCCACAGCTCCTCGTAGTTCCAGCAGGCGAGGAAGGCCGTGAGGATCGGGTCCATGCAGGCCCTCGTCACAAGCAGGTGCGAGAGGTACAGGGGGACATGGTTCTCGATGTCCATCATGTAGTGGAGGCAAAACAGGTCTCCCTTTGCCAGCGGGTACCTCGAGACGTCTTCCCAGGCCACCCCCGTGATGTCCAGCCTCGTCGACTCTTCCTTGTAGCGCTCGATGCTGAAGCTCATCGCTCTCCTGATCCCTCCCAGAACGGCGTCGATCTGGATACGAAATCGACGGCCGGCTGGATCATCTCGCGAGCCGGGCCGGGCGCGCAAGTGCGGGCCCTGATGAAGTCAGCATCAAAAGTTGCCAACCAGCGACCAAGTCGGCGACCGCAGCGTTATATGCTTAACAACGACAAGTAAGTACTTAACAAATTGGAGCCACCCCGCCAGCCATGAGCCCGACCGCATACTTCGAGCGACCCTCAGATTCCCTCGCGACCGCGCGCGGCGCTCGTGTGCGCCGGCTGCTGCTGGAGCAGGTCCGCTACGCCCTGACGACCGAGCCCGCCGCCCTGGAGATCGCGCCTGACGTTGCCCCAGGCAGCCTGACCTACATCCGCGGACGGGTGTCGATCACCGTCGGGGCGATCGTGGTCCGCCTAAACCAGGAAGGCTTCACGGGGAGCGAGCGGCTTTACGAGATGCGCGACGGGCTCGCCCAGGGCAGGCCAGTCGGCCGCGGCGACCTCGAGTGGCTCAACACGATCATCGCGACGGAGCGGGGATTGCAGACGGGGTCCTGAGGATTCCCATCGCCTGTGTCCCGGCTTCCATCCAGGCAGGGTCCGCAAGCCAGGTCTCGACCCCCCAGAGCAGCACCACCTGAAGCGGCGCGTTGCGGTAGACCTTCGCGCTCACCAGGAGGTTGTCGGTGGTGAAATCGCCAGGGTCTAACGCCCAGGGCTGCGCCTGCATCTCGGTCAGCCAGACCTGCTTGCCCTGTGCCTTCGCCAGCGCCGACCAGTAGCGGAGCGCCTCGGCCTTCCATGACGTGCGCAGCGCCACGGTCGCGAACCGGAACGGCGTCGAAGGACCGTCAACGTAGAGATCGAGACCAAGCGCATCGCCGGCTTGCAGCGCGGCGGCGGGGTGGCCGCTCGGATAGCCATGGAGACCATCGAGCAAGGCCACCAGATTCGTCTGAAGCCAGTCGACCATCACGTTCCACCCATCGAATGTCGTGGTCACGGCGCGGTGATTCGGGTCGAGACGGTGCGCCTCCGAGATCTCCCAGGCCATCTGCTCTGGCGTGATCTGGTCATCGCCCGTGGATTCGTTGACCACGTAGTCGTAGGGCTCGTTCTCGATCTGCCAGGCGTAGAGCAGCGGCGACGTCCGGTAGCGCGTGAGCGTCGCGTCGAAGTACGCGCGATAGTCGCTGCCTTCCTGCGCCAGGCCGAGCTCGGGCTGCTCGCGCGGCCCCGCCCAGGCCGGCGCGTGCAGCTCCGGAAACAGGAAGTTGCGTGCGCCGACGGTGAGGATCACGCGGGTCGGCCGCGATGACGTGCGGTTATGGTCGGCTATCACCTCGAGCAGCTGATCGGTCACGGTGAAATCCAGCACGCCAGGGCTGGGCTGCGTGAGATCCCAGTACACGGGCAGTCGCACGAGGTCGGGGTTCGTCTTGGTGAGCAGGGTGGAGAGGTCGGCGGTCGGGTCGCGATTCAGGAACGTGGAGATGATCGGGCTGTAGCTGAATCCGACCAGCGGTGCAGGCGGCGGCGGTGCGGAGGGCGCCTCGCCTCCGAGCAGGAGGGCACACGCAAGCAGGCCGAGAAGGCCTGTGGAGAGTCGGCGCGCGTCGGTTCTAGGTCTGGTCGCGTCTATCCCAGAGCGAATACACGGCCATGCCGAATTTGGTAGCTCTTCATCTCACCCATTTCTCAACGCTTGCGCCAAATACGGTACCGGTTCGGTCAAGGGGCCTTCATAAGGCCTGCGCGTTGCAATTCCGTTGAGCTTCCGCCGACATGGGTGACTTTTCGGCGCGGGGACAGCGGTTGCTCGATTGGCGACATGCCATCCCGCTTCCCAGGCCCTGGCGCGTGATAGCAGGGTTTCTGCTGGCCGGCCTGATCGGGCTGACGGCGTACTTCCTGCCGCTGTTTCAATCCGCGTCCACGCCGATAGCAACGTCGGGAGGCGGGCTGATCAATCCGGTGTCCGGTCCGACCGACCCCTTCACGGTCCTGCTGCTCGGATCCGACGACGACTCCAAGTTCCCGGGAGATCAGTTCAACACGCAGTCGATGATCCTGGTCCGCGTCGACCCCATCAACAAGCAGGCGACGATGATGTCGATCCCGCGCGACCTGTGGGCACCCATCGAAGGGCAGCGCTACATGGGGAAGATAAGCACCGCATATCAGACAGGCGGCGTGCAGGCGACCATCGCCACCGTCGAGCAAAACTTCCACGTCCGCGTCGACGACTACATATGGATCGGCCTAGCGGGCCTCATCAAGTTGATCGACACGCTGGGCGGCGTGAACCTGGTGGTCACGAATCCGGTGATGGACGATTTCTATCCCGCCGACATCAACACGTCCAGTCCCTACGGCTACTACCGCGTCGCGCTGCTGCCGGGTCCTGTTCATCTCGACGGCGTGCAGGCACTCCAGTACGTGCGGTCACGCCACGGTGACATACGCGGCGACTTCGCGCGCTCGGAGCGACAGCAGCAGCTGCTCCTCGCGATGAAAGCCCAGTCGAAGCACATCAACCTCGCCGACTTCCCTGATATCGCCAGCGCGCTGAACGGCGAGGTGAGGACGAGCATCAGCCTCGAGCGCGCGCGGCAGCTGTACTCGGTGCTGGACCAGTTCGACAGCGCTCACATCAAACGCATCCTGCTGGGTGCGCCCTACACCTCCGAGGGATGGGCCGGCGACCAGTCGGTCGTGTACCCCAACTGGGGGCAGATCCTCCCCCTCGTCAGTCAGTACTTCGCGCAGTGAAGGCCGTCACCTACCTCGTTCTTCTGGTGGCGATGGTCGGGTTCGGCTTCGGCGTGTACCGGCTCGCGGGAATGTTTAAGTCCGACGGCACGCATGTGCAGAAGCCGACGTCGACCTACGCGCAGGCGCTGCCGGGCAAGATGTTCGTCGCGCAGGGAGGCGCGATCTACCGGTTCCAGAACGGCACCTTCAAGCAGATCACCGACGACGCCGGCTGGACGCAGCCGTCGTCATCGCCGGACGGCACCCAGCTCGTTGCGGTGCAGCGGCACCTCAACTATTCCGACGTCTACGTGCTGACGGACTCCGGTCGCATTGTGCAGCAGCTCACGCACCTGCAGTCATCGTCCGTCGAGGGGAACCACTGGGCATTCTTGCCGCGATTCAGCGCCGACGGATCCCGGATCTTCTTCGCCTACGACGACAAGGCGCCAGGCACGTACCAGGTCGACCTCACGATCCTGTCGGTGCCGGCCGGCGGGCCAGGTCGAGACGTGGTGTGGACGGTGCCCAACCCGTTCACCGGCGGCGACACCGACCCCGTCCCCCTGAGCGACGGCGGTCTCGTCTACACCAAGTACTCGATCGACGACCAGGCGGCGGTGCATTCGCAGGTGTGGCTCACGACCCGGCCGGGGGCCGGGGGCACGCCGCTGACCAAGCCCGAGGAAGACTGTGTGCAACCGGCGGTCTCGCCTGACGGCAAGAGCATCGCGATGGTGTGCCGGCACGGCCAGCTGCAGTCCACAGAGCTCGTGCTCGCGACGTTCGATCCGTTGAACGGCACGGTCGGTCCGGAGACGGTGCTCATGCAGGGCCAGCTTGCGGCGTCCCCGACCTTCTCTCCCGACGGCCAGACCATCGCCTTCCTCGCGCCGGTCCAGCAGGGCGGGAGGTTCCAGCTGTGGACCGTGCCGGCTGACACGTCGCCTTCGCCCTCCGTGGCGCGTCCCATCACGCAGAACGTGGGCCTCGACTCCAACGCGGCGCCGGTGTGGGAGAAGCGCTAGAGGCGCGGCCGGAAACCTTCGCCGAGAGATTCGGCGATCCAGGGGCCGCCTCCCACTGCTGCGCAGTGGGGACCCCAGCGGAAGCGACGAGCAGCGGAGCGAGCGCATCAGATCGACTGCGTGAGCGAGCAGCACCACCGCTGGGGCCCCCGCGCGAAGCGCGGGAGGAAGTGGGCCGCATGGGCGCCGAAGATCCGGCGACGCGTTTTCGGCCGCGCCTCTCGCACCGATTCCCGCACCAAAAAAATCACCGCATACGTAGTAGCCGTGCAATTCCGCATGCACGTTTTCGCTGTAGGAGATAAGGGAGATGCTTAAGGGAAAGGGTGAACGCTCACGGAATGACATACCTGACCTGCGCACGCAGTGGGAGTCGCTGCTCGACCAGGTCTGGCGGTCCGAAGCCGATTGGCGGCTGTGGGACCGCGTCGACGCTGCGGTCCGGATGGAGACGCTGCGTGAGCAGCGCAGTCGGCAGGAGGGGCCGCAGGCGTAACCAGGCTCGGTAGTCGGCGCTTCCAGCACGTTGCTTAGTTGAGGCGCTGGCCCGAAAGGGCTTGGCGCCTCATGGGAACGCCAACCCAAAGGAGGAGTGCGGAATGAAGTGCGACATCTGTGACGAAGAGTTCGACACTGAGAACCAGCTGATGCAGCACAAGGCCCAGATGCACGCCGGCGAGGCGGGCAAGGGCACGGTCGAGAACCCCGAGGACGCTGACCTCGAGGAGCCCGACTACAAGCAAGCCAGCGGTCAGTAGGTAATCGTCTTACAACTGAAATGGCCGGGGGCGACGGGCCGCCGGCCTTTTTTTATGCCTTCGCAATCGGCAGCTCGACCTCGAAGGTCGCGCCCCCACCGGGGGTTTCACCGACCTTGATGCTCCCGCCGTGCGCGTCGACAACAGCGGCCACGATGGACAGGCCGAGGCCGGCGCCGCCGCTGTCGCGGCTGCGGCTCGCGTCGGCGCGGTAGAACGGCTCGAAGACTCGGCCGGCGTCGTCCGGCTTGAGGCCCGGCCCATGGTCGACGACCGACATGGTCGCCACGCCGTCGTGAGTCTCCAGCGCAACCTCGATCGGGCTCGCATGCGGCGTGTGCACGAGCGCGTTGCGCATCAGGTTGCCCACCGCCTGTCGCAGGCGCGTGTCGTCGCCGGCGATCACGACTGACGCAGGGGCGTCGAGGCTGATCGACCGCTGCGGCGCGACGGCGTGAGCGTCTGCGACTGCATCGCGCGCGATCGACTGCAGGTCCACAGGCGTTCGCTCCAGAGGCCTGCCCTGGCCGAGTCGGGCGAGCACCAGCATGTCGTCCACCATCAAGGACATCCGCACGGACTCCTCCTCGATGCGCCGCCGGGCGATCGACGCGTCCTCCGGCGACTCCTGGGCGCCGCGCCTCAGCATCTCCGCGTAGCCGCGGACGGAGGTGAGCGGCGTGCGCAGCTCGTGTGACGCGTCGGCGATGAAGCGGCGCAGCCGCTGCTCGGAGCGTGTGCGCTCGACGAACGCGGCCTCGATCTGGCTGAGCATTCCGTTCAGCGCGATGCCGAGGCGGCCGATCTCCGTGTCCTGGGTCGCGGGCTCGACCCTTCGGGTGAGGTCCCCCGCCGCGATGTCCTGCGCGACGCCGGCCATGCGCTGCAGCGGCCGCAGGCCGATGCGAATGATGATCAGCGCGAGCACCGCGGTCGCCGCCACCACACCGAGGCTGATGAGGACCTCGAGCTGAAGCAGCTGACCGAGCGTCGACTCAACGTCGTTAAGGGGGATCGCGAGCACCACGTATTCGCCGCCGAACGAGTCCTCGGGCCATATGGCGGCTCGGTAGTGGCTCACGCCGTTGAGGCCGCTCAGTGTCGTCACGGCGGGATCCTTCTCGGTGCCGCTCGGCAGCGGCTTCGGCAGCACCGGTAGGGACGTCGATGAGGATGTGCCGCCAAAGGCCAGTCGTTTGGCGTCGAGCACCTTCCCGTCAGGCTGGACCCGCTCGATGATCGTGTCGGCGGGGAAGCTGGATCCGGGCTGCGGTCCGTTGCCCTGCGGCGATCCGCCAAGCCCCGCGACGGCAGCGTTGTGGCCTGTCGACAGCTGCACGTCTACGCGGCTGATCAAAAAGTTCTGCAGCGCGGTGTAGGTGGCGACGTCCGCGACCAGCAGGCCGACCGCGACCAGCGAGACGATGCCGATGAGCAAGCGCCCGCTCAGAGAACGGGTCATGGCTACGTGCGCGGTGCGCGGAGGACGTAACCGACGCCGCGCACCGTCTGCACCAGCGGTGGCCCCTGGCGGTCGATCTTCCGGCGCAGGTAGCTGATGTACGTCTCGAGCACGCTCGCGTCGCCGCCGAAGTCGTAGTGCCAAACGTGGTCAAGGATCTGGCTGCGCGTAAGCACGCGCCCGGCGTTGATGAGCAGGTAGCGAAGCAGGCGGTACTCGGTGGTCGTGAGATCGATGACGCGGCCGGCCCGCCTCACCTCGTGCGCCTCGTCGTCCAGCTCCAGGTCTGCGAGCTGTAGCTGCCCGCTCTCCTCCCCGACTGCGCCGTGGCGACGTAGAACCACGCGCACGCGTGCGACGAGCTCTTCGATGCTGAACGGCTTGGTGACGTAATCGTCGCCGCCGACCGTCAGGCCGTGCACCTTGTCCTCGGTCGCGTCGCGCGCGGTTAGAAAGATGATGGGCACGCGATGCCCGGCGCTGTTCAGCCGCCGCAGCACCTCGAGCCCGTCGATGTCCGGCAGCATCACGTCGAGGATCACGAGCGCGGGTGAGAACTGGCTGACCGCGCTCAGCGCGGCCCGGCCGGTGGCGGCGGTCTTCACCGAGAAACCCTCGTAGCGAAGCGCCATGGAGACGAGCTCGGTGATGTTCGGCTCGTCGTCCACGACCAGGACCCGGGCGCCGTTGTTGGCGCTCCCCGAGCTCTGTGCCGGTCGGGGGCTCACAGACCCAATCGTGATCGTGTTTCCTGGGAGTTTGCTGGGAAAAATCTGGGAGCCTGCTATGGAACCGGCCAGTGGGCGGTGCGGTGTATGCCGCGCAAGCAGGCGTTGGGTTGCTTCCTGGGCGCGCACCTTCGCTGGATCGTGTCAGGGGTTCTCATAAGGGCAGGATGCCCGCGGGGGCTCAACCAGGTCTGAGACGTGGCTGTGAGGTTGCTGGGTGAAATTGCTGAGTCAACTCTCAGGTTTCTCGAAGGCTGCCCTGAGAGTCAAACGTCAGTCTCCTCCTTGCGGTCACGAGACCGACATACATATAAGGAGAGAGACATCGACATGAACGGCATCAGGAAAGGAGTGATCGCGGCCGTTGCCGCGGCATCACTCGCAGTAGGAGGGGTGGCCGGGGCAGTCATCTACGCGGCGACCACGATCAGCGCGTCTGCCGCAAGCAACTCGAGCGCCACGCTGGCGGCGGCGGCCTCGCCGGCGCCGACCACTGGCAAGTTCGTCCCCAACGAGGATCCAGCGCATGAGGCAGGCGAGAGCGCCGCTCGGGAGGCGCAGGAAAACGCCGGCCAGGTCCCGACGGTCCCTTAGTCCACTCCACCCCAGCGTTCAAGGAGAGCCGGCGAGATGCCGGCTCTTCTTCAAGCGCGGGGGGATCAGGATCCCCCCGCGGAACCCCCCAACGCTGGCGACGAGAGCGCCAGGTGCGGTAGCAGCTGCATGGTGACGCCCGGAATGAATCCGGGCTTCCGCTCCACCGTGGGGAATAAAAGCGCGGGGGGATCAGGATCCCCCCGCGGAACCCCCCAACGCTGGCGACGAGAGCGCCAGGTGCGGTAGCAGCTGCATGGTGACGCCCGGAATGAATCCGGGCTTCCCCTCCACCGTGGGGAGACTTCTAGCCGACCATCTGGCGGGCCACGAACAGCACGTTCGCGGGGCGTTCGGCCAGGCGCCTGATGTACCAGCCGTACCAGGCGGGCCCATAGGCGATCAGCTGCCTGGCGGTGTGGCCCTCCTTCGCCAGCTGTATGAGCGCGTCTGCCTGGATGCCGTACAGCATGTTGACCTCGATCTTCTCGCGCTCTATCCCGAGCGCGTCCCCAAAGCTCGTGATGCGCCGGATGAGCGGCACGTCGTGCGTGCCGAGCACGAGGCGCAACCGGTCCCGCTTCAGCTCGGGCAGCATGAACGTGGACAGCGCGAGGTAGTTGGCGTCAACGTCACGTTTGGCCGGAAACGCGCGATCGGCTGGCTCCGCGTACGCGCCCTTCACCAGGCGGATCGCTGGCTTCAGCTCGAGCAGCCGCGCCACGTCGCTCGCGGTCCGGTAGAGGTAGGCCTGCATGGCGAGCCCGACGTGCTGGTGCTTCTTGCGCACCGCGGTATAGAGGTCGAGCGTCGCGTCGGTGTACGCGCTGCCCTCCATGTCGATCCACAACCAGCCTCCTGCCTTCTCGGCCGCGGCGGCAAGCCGCTGAAGGTTGGCCAGCGCAGCCGCGCCGTCGATGTCGAGTCCGACGTGGGTCGGCTTCACAGAGATGATCGGATCGACGTGAGCCTCCGCCGCGCGTGTCAGCACCACCTCGAAGTGCTGGACGACCGCGGCCGCCTCGGCCAGGTCGGTGATGTTCTCGCCAAGCTGCGTGAACAGCGCGCCGATCTTGCGCGGCTTCCACTCGACGGCGACCTTCAGCGCGTCCTGGAACTCTTCGCCTGGCATGAAACGACGCACCGCGCGCCGGACGAAGCCCCATTGCGGCACGTGCGCGGCCAGCCAGGGGTTGGTGGCGCACCACAGCAGCAGGCCTCTCATCTGGCGTGATGGTAAATCGGCGGGCGACCGCGACCGTCGCCGGCGAATCCGCTACGTTGCCGCAGCGAGGCGCACGGTGAACGTGCTGCCTTTGCCGAGCTCGCTCTCGACCCCGATCGACCCGCCCATCAGGTGCACCAGCCGCTTGCTGATGGAAAGGCCGAGACCGATCCCGCCGGGCGCGTGATTGCCGCCCTGAAAGAACTCCTCGAAGATGCGCGCGAGGTCCTCACGCGAGATGCCGTCGCCGGTGTCGGAGACCGAGATCACAACTGACTCACCGTCACGGCGCGCAGACACGGTGACCGAGCCGGCGTGCGTGTGCCGGATGGCGTTGGAGAGCAGGTTGAGAAGCACCTGGGTGAGGTGCCGCGCGTCGGCGTGGACGTCGATGCCGGGCGACAGCTCCGCGTTCAGTATCAGGCCCTGGGCACTCGCCATCGGCCGCACCTGCTCGACCGCCTGCGCCACCACGGTGTCCACAGGCACGACGTTCAGCACCATGCCGGCGCGGCCAGCGTCGAGCTTGGCCATGTCCAGCGAGTCGTTGGCGAGCTGCAGCAGGTGGTCGCCCGCCGCCTTGATGTTGACGACGTAACGGCGCTGCTTCTCGGTCAGCTCACCAACTCGCGGATCGGTGAGCAGCTGCGCGAATCCCAGGATGGAGTTCAGGGGCGTCCGCACCTCATGGTTCATCATCGCCATCAGGCGTGACTTGGCTTCGCTGTCGCGCTGTGCCTCCTGGGCGCGGCGCTGGTCGGTCACGTCGCGGACGATTGTTACGAGGCGAGCTACTCCATCCTCGGTGACACGGATGATCGAGGCTTGGATGTCGCGCCTGCGTCCGTCCTTCGTGACGAGGGCCGAGTCGACGTGCATCACGGGCTCGCCCGAATTGAACCGGGCCGTGAGCGTGCGCTGCATCTCTTCACGCTCGGCCTCCGGCACAAGATCGAAGAGAGAGCGCAGGGCCCGCAGCTCCCCCTCTGTGTACCCCGTCATCTCTTTATAGGCGTCGTTCGAGCTGACATAGCGCCCTTCCTGCGTCGTCACCAGCCCCTCGCCGACATCGCTGAGCGCCGCCAGCAGCGAGGCCTGGCGCGCAGCCTGCAGCATGCGGTCGGTGACGTCGGTCAGGATCACGGACACGCCGGTGAGAGCTTCCTCCGCATCGCGGATCGGGCTCAGGACTCCTTCCAGGTACCGGTCGGGATCGCTGAGATGGATCAGTCCGGTCACGGCCTCACCGGCAAGAGCGCGCGCGAGGTACTCGACGGCTTCGGGGCGCCCCTCGAGGACCTCGGCCAGGTCCCGGCCCACCATCTGGTCGGGTGTGAGGTCCAGGAAGGAGAGCCCGCTGCCCTGGGCCAGGGTGATCGCGCCCTTGGTGTCGGCGGCGAGGAGGATGACGTGCGCGCTGGATACGACCGCCTCGAGCCGCTCGCGACTCTCCTTGAGGCGGTCGCGCATCGAGAGGTCGCGAATGAAGCACGCGACCAGGCGTGCTTCCTCAGGCAGGTCTGTGACGGCGATCTCGATCGGAAACTCCGTGCCGTCGGAGCGCATGCCCGTCGCCTCGAAGAGCTTGCCGGCGTATTCGGCGCTGTTGGCCTCGCGGCCGGCGCGGGCCCAGCGCTTGAAAGCCTCGAGATGCTTGGGCGCGAGCAGGGTCATGGCCGAACGGCCGATCACGTCATCGTGCTTGCGCTGGAAGGCGCGCTCCGCCGCCGGGTTGAAGTCCACGATGTTGCCGTCGACGTCGAAGACCACGATCGGGTCGGGCGCCGATTCCATCACCGCGCGCGTGCGCTGCTCGCTCGCCTCGATGCGCCGGGCGGTGCGCGCCCGTTCGAATGCAGCCGCGGTGAACGCCGCGACCATGTCCAGCGTCCGCGCATCCGTCTCGTCGAAAGCCTTCGGCCGCCTGGACATCAGCTGCACCACACCGATCACTTCGCCGTTGTTCGTGAGCGGCGTCGAGATCGCGGCCCCGAACCTGCCCTGGCGCGCGGTCTTGCCATGGGCTCTCGGATCGTTCTGGAGGTCAGCCGACCGCTGGCTGCGGCCGCTGCGAAAGCAGGCACCCGCCAGGCTCTCGTCAATCGGCACTCGGAAGCCCACCTCGAGATCGATGACGCCGGCGATGGCGCGCACCACCAGCTCGTCACCCTCGGGCAGCAGCACGGCCACGCCGCAATCGCCGACGAGGCGCACGACCCGCTCCGCCAGCGCGCTGAGCATGCCCTGCAGGTCGTGCTCAGCCGCTGCGATGTCGCGCTGGGCCTCGATGATCTCGCTGAGCCGCTGCTGCTCCGAGCGGAGGATCGCCTCGGCTTTGCGCTCTTCGGTGAGATCGACGACGTGCGTGAGGATGTACGGCGGTACGCCTTCTTTGCGGATCAAGGACGTCGTGACCCGAGCCCAGATGTGGTGGCCGTCCTTGTGGATGGCCCGAAGACTTGCGGTTATGACAGTTGAATCCGGCGCACTGGTGAGTCGCGACAGTGTCGCCACTGTCGGGCCCAAGTCCTCGGCCACGACCTGGGATCGCGCGTCGAGGCCTACGACCTCGTCCGCTGAGTAACCAAACAGCTCGGTGTAGGCGGGGTTGACGCGCACGATCACGCCGGTCATGTCGGTCATGGCCATGGCGACACCGGAAGCCTCGAAGGCGCCGCTGAAAAGCTGCTCGCTCTCGCGTAGGGCGTGCGCGGCGCGGGCCCGCCCAATCGCTTCGCCGGCAAATCCGGCCAGCAGCTCGAGCGTGGCCGGTGTGCCCTCCGGAAAATCGCCGCTCCGCGGCGACTGCAGCTGCAGGCCGCCGATGACCGAGCCTTCGTGACGGATCGGCGCCATCAGCAGCGAGCGAATGCCCGCGGTCTCGAAGATCTCGTGGCCGCAGCGATCATCGATCAGCACGTCCGATGTGGACTGCGGCGTGCCGTCCTGGGCGCATCCGTTTACGGGATTCCCCTTGAGCGGCAACCGCGTGCCTTCGAGCTCGACGCCAAAGCCGGCGCATGCGGCGATGACGACCTCGTCGCCTTCGATCATCTGCACCGCCACGCCCGGTGCGCCGGTCAGCTCGAGCGCACGTTCCGCGACGACGCGCATGGCCTGGTTCGCGTCGAGGTCGAGCGTGCCGAGCTGGGTCTGCAGCTCGATGAGCGCTCGCAGCTTCGCGGCGTCCTGACGCTGCTTGTCTTCGGCGGCTTTCAGTCGCGTGATGTCGATGGAGCTGGTCACCACCACTTCGACCTCGCCGTTGTCGTCGAATACGGGCACGGCGTCGATAAACGCCCAGCGGCGCGTGGTGCTGCCGTAGCCGACGATGGTTCCACGCACGGGGGCCTTGGTCTTCAATGCGCGCGCGAACGGCCGCTCCTCGGCGGGGATCGGGGTGCCGTCCTCCCGGACCAGAGGTATCGCGCGCTCGCGCACGCCGTTGAGGAGCTCGCCGCCGAGGGCCGCCTCGGCCGCGCTGTTGTGCTGGATGGCCCTGCCGTCGCGGCCGTAAACGACGACCATCACCGGGAGTGCCTCGTAGATCTGGGCCACGCTGCGAGCGTGCCGCTTGACCTCGGATGCGAGTCGGGCGCTCTCCAGCGCCGGCGCTACGATCGCCGCCAGCAGCGAAAGGAACAGCGCATCCGCGGTGTCGTAGCGGTGGTCGGTGTAGCTGAGCACGGCCAGCGTGCCCACCGGCCGGCCGTCCACGAGCAGCGGCACGGCGACCTGCGCCGTGATGTTGTGCATGCGCCCCCACGGCGTGGTCTTGCCCGAGGTCTTGTAATCGTTCATGACCACGGGGTGGCCGGTCTTGAACGCGCCGCTGATGGCCGTCGGTGCGTTCACTGCGATCAGCGCCTCCATGTCCTCGCCCGTGCCTACGGTGGCGAGCAGCAGGAACGAGTTCGTGGCCGGCACGTACCAGCGCAGGACTGCGCCTTCGCCCCCCGCGATCTGGCGTGCCCGCTCCACGACCAGGTTGGCGAGTCGGTCCGGATCGCTCACCCCGCCCGCGGCCACGGCCACGTCGTGCAGGGCGGCCATCGCGGCCGGATGCAGCTCAGGCCCGATCGTTCCCTTCCCCACCTTGGCTCCCACCCCGCTATCCCACGTGTATTATATTACGTATCGACCTATATTGCAATATAATCCTCACCGACGATTCCCAGCCAGCAGAGTGCATCAAGCGAAGGATTAATCGGCCTTGATTAACGAAAAGAAGACGGCCGCCCGCGCCGGCCGGCCGCGCAGCCCGAAGGTGGACGGAGCCTTGCTGGACGCTGCCCTGGAGGTGTTCCTGGAGCGCGGCTACCACCGAGCGAGCCTGAGTGAGATCGCGCGACGGGCCGGTGTTGGCACGCCCGCGATCTACCGGCGGTGGCGAACGAAGGCCGACGTCGGCGTCGACGTCGTCATCAGGCAGGCGCAGCCTGCTCCCATCCCCAATACCGGTTCGATCCGGGGGGACCTGGTTTCCTTCGTACGTCAGCGGATCAATATGTTCGGCGGCCGGTTGTTCCACTACCTGCTCTTTCCGCTGGTGACCGATCCGGGGCTCTCGGCGACGGTGCAGGCCAGGTTCCTCGACTACCGGCAGCCGCTGGTGGAGCGGATTCGGGCCGCGGTCGAGTCCGGGGAGCTCAGGCCGAACACGGACCCGGATGGCCTGATCGACGTGCTGATGGGCCCCATCGTCATGCCACTCCTCTTCTCCGCGCCGTTCCCTTCCCTTTCCGATGCCGAGGCGATCGTCGACCAGACCCTGGAAGGATTCGGGGCGGCTGGCGCCACACCTCGGGCGAATCGATCGCGAACCAGAGGATCAGCTCGTGGTGGCTGAGCGAGGCGTCGTCCTCATCGTTGAAGACGCACCCGAGCTGGCCGAGCTTATGGCCGCGATCGTGGAGCGCGAGGGCTTCACAGGGATCGCCGCCGGCTCCGCCGCCGAGGCGCGCGCCGCCTATCAGCGCTACCGGCCGGTGGCGGTGCTGCTCGACTGGGTGCTGCCCGACGCCCCCGGTACCGAGGTGTGCCGCGAACTGCGGGCGCAGGATCCGGGGCTGACAATCATCTTCGTCAGCGGGCGCAACGACGAGACAAGCGTGGCTCGCGGGCTCGACGCAGGCGCCGACGACTACGTCGCCAAGCCGGTGCGTGAAGGCGAGCTCATCGCCCGGCTTGACGCGCAGCTGCGGAAGACAACCCGTTTGCGCAGCGCGTTCAGCGCGTTGCCTGCGGAGGCGCCCGAGCGGAAGATGCGATTCGGCGAGGTGGAAATCGACACCCTCGCTCGGGGTGTCAGCGTGAGTGGGCGGTCGGTCAAGCTCGGTCCCCTCGAGTACAGGCTCTTCGAGTACCTCGCGCGCAACGCGGGCGTCGCCGTATCCCGCGATCAGATCCTCAGCGAGGTCTACGGCATCGACGCAGACATCGGGACCGAGCGCATCGACCTTCTCGTCAGACGCCTCCGGCTCAAGCTCGGGGACTACCCGGATACGGGCGGTCACATCATCGCCCATCCGGGTTATGGCTACCTGCTGGAACGGCGAGGCTGATCGGGCCGACATCCGCGTCGGCCGGCTCCTGCATGACCCGAGACAAAAAGAGTCCGACCAGATCCGGGTCCCACTGCGTGCTCGACCCGTGCCGCAGCTCCGCGATCGCGTCCGCGGACGACATGGCGTGGCGATAAGGCCGGTCGCTCGTCATGGCGTCGTACGCGTCGCAGATCGAAACGATCATGGCGGCCTGCGGGATGTGCGTGCGGGCAAGACCGTCGGGGTAACCGGTCCCATCGAAGCGCTCGTGGTGGTGCTTGATGATCGGTACGACGTTGCACGCCGATCTCAGCTGACTCGCGATCTCCACGCCAATCGAGACGTGGCGCCGCATCAGGTCGACCTCACGCCAGCTGAGCGGGCCCGGCTTGAGCAGCACCGAATTCGCCACACCGATCTTGCCGATGTCGTGCACGATGCCGCCGAAATAGATCGCGTCGAGCGCCATCTCCGAAAGCCCCGCCGCCTCGCCCAGTGCCCGCGCCCCGCGCGCCACCCGCTCCACATGAGCCTCCGTGCCGCCGTCCTTGGCCTCCACGATCTTTGCGAACGCCGCCATCACGTGCTCCGCGTCGTCGAGCTTGTCGTAGACCTCCTTCGTCTTGATCAGCGTCACGACCCGTGCCATGAGCTCGTTCCTGTCGATCGGCTTGGCGAGGAAGTCGTCGGCACCGAGCTGCAACGCGCGGACGCGGTCCTCGACCGTGTTGAGCGAGGTAACCAGGACCACCGGCAGGAGGCGGTTGGCGGGGTCGGACTTGATGCGCCGGCATACCTCGAATCCGTCCATGCCGGGCATCACCACGTCCAGCAGGACCAGGTCAGGGCGGCGGGCGGCGATCGCATGGAGCGCCTCGAACCCGTTGTGCGCCAGCTCGAGGTCGCACCCGGTGCCGCCCAGGTAGGCGGCCAGCAGCTCGAGGTTCATTTCCTGGTCGTCGACAGCGAGCACCCTGGCCATCGCAGGAATTGCAGCAGGGCGGTTTTTCGCCCCGCTGTCCCGGCCCCGTCTTTCCCGTGTCATGACGGCGTCACCCGCCCATCGCCGCAACCGATTCGACCCGTTTGGCGCCAAACCCGCGCCTGATGCCAGAAGCAAGGGCCTGTTTGGCGCCAACCGTGGCTTAGCCACGAGGCCGCCGGCGCGTCAGGCCTGGTACTGCTTCAGCAGGTCCGCGAGCTGCAGCGCGTTGGTGGTCCCGTAGTTGCCCGAGCAGTTGTTCATCAGCGCGTGCACCTGCTTGGCGCTGCGCGCGGCCTCGGCGATGCGCGGCGCCCAGTCGGCCAGCTCGTCCTCGTCGTACAGGTAGCGAAAACGCTCGTTCGGCGGGATGTTGGGCTTCTCCCAGAGATCCTCGCGGCGGCCGTGAAACCTGAACACAGCCAGCTCGGGCGAGGTGACCGCGGCGACCGGAGGCACGGAGCTCTTGAACCCCTGCGGCTCGTCGACGACGACGTACGGGATCTTGTGGTCGGTCAAGAAACGCAACGTGCGCTCGGCGTTCTTTTCGTTGAACCACGACCCGTGGCGGAACTCGACCGTCAGCTGCATATCGCCAAGGCGTGACTTCGCATCGAGGATCCGGTCGCGAGCCTCGCTGGACGGAAAGACCCACCGCGGAAACTGCAGGAAGATCGCGCCGAGCCGGCCCGCCGCTCGCAGCGGTTCCACGCCCTGCTTGAACGCGTTCCACACCTCGTCGTACAGCTCGGCCGGCAGGTCCTTGCCGTAGATGCGCGCCTTCTCCTTCAGCTTCTCAGGCAGCGCCTCCCGGATATCCTTCGGCAGGCGCTTGACCTCGCTGGGCTGGCCGGTCATGAGCGCGTGCGCCTTCACGTCCATCACGAAATCCTTCGGCGTCCGCTCGACCCAGAGCTTCGACTGCTGCTCGCGGGGCAGCGCGTAGTACGTCGCGTCGACCTCGACGACCGGAAAACGGGTTGCGTAGTAGCGCAGCCGTTCCTCCGCTGTGGTCGCGCCATCGGGATAGAAGACACCCTTCGCGACCATCGTCGGGTCGGTCCACGACGCGGTGCCGGTGCGGACCTCCCCACCTCCCGCGATGCGAATCGGGTCCGCGGCCGCGTCCATCACAGGCTTGGCCAGCTTCAGAACTGGCTCGAATCCAGGGTCGTGTCGGTTCACCGCAGCGGCTCGATGATGGTGCGGAACGCAGGCGGCGGACCCGACCGGAAGTCGGGACGGGCCACGGCTACCCGGCAGCTCCCACCGCTGCGTCGTCCGCCACGAGGTCCGCGATCGCCGCGCGCTCGATCTCGGCCTGGCTCTTGCCGCGGTCGCGCTCCAGCACCTTCATGCGCCTGTCGAACTGAGTGCTCGCGAAGTCGAGATACGTCTCCATGCGCTGGCCGAACGGCGCATTCTCCTCGTCGTAGCCCTCCCAGAACTCGCTGATCACGCCCATCGTCGGCGCGAGCAGCTCGTTCATGTGCTGGTTCATCACGTCCCACCCGACGGGCGATTCGTTGATGAGCCGGTCGAGCAGGAAGACCCCGTACCGGATGTGACGGCTCTCGTCGCGCGACACGAGCCTGATGCCTTCCAGCAGGCCGGGCATCGTGCCGTTCGCCTCGAGCGATTCGCGGAAGCCGTGATATCCGGTCTCCGCCAGCACGCCCTCGATGATCATGTTGTATGTGACGGACGCGCGGATCTGCGCCTCCGTCGAACGGTCTGTCTTCAACGCGTCCAGCGCCGCCGGAAGTTCCACCAGGAACAGGTGCCGGTAGCTCGGCGTCATGAACTTCTCGAGGTCTTCGTGGATGCCGATCACGTCCAGCCAGCGCCGGAAGAACTCGACGTGCTTCGCCTCCTCCCACAGAAAGGAGGTGAGAAAGATCTCCTCCTCGATCCTGCCTTCTTCTGCGACGGCCATGATCAGCGGCAGCAGGTCGCTGGTAACGCCCTCCTCGCCGGCCTGGAAGAGCGCGACCGTGCGGAGCAGGAAGTCCTTCTCGGTGGTGTCGAAGCCGGCCCAGTCCGACACCTCGCGCGAGAAGTCGATCGCCTGGGGGTCCCACGTGCCCAGGCGCTTGGCTTTCTGGAAGAGCCTCATGGGAACCGAATCCCAGTCGAGCCCGCGGTCGGTGATGGTCGCGTAACGGGCCCTTTGAGGCGGGGCGCTCAAGGCGACTCCAGTGTATGCCGCACTCAAAATTCCCAGCGCGTCGGCGAGCCGGTGAAATCGTCGTGCGCGATGCCGAACGCCCACACCGGATCGACGCGGAAGCACGAGTTCAGCGCGGGGTCGAGCACGTCGATCGAGTAATCGGTCTCGTACTTGGCGTTCTCCCAGGCCAGGACCTTAGCCAGGGTGTCGCCGTCGTCGACTCGCGTCGCGAGGCCCTCGACGACCACCGGGTTGTGCGCGTCCTCGGTGGTCACCACGCAGCGCGTGTTGACGATCAGGTTGCGCGACTTTCGTGAACCCTTGCTGCTGCTGAACCAGAACGCTCCCTCCTGCCACATGCCCCACACGGGCATCACGTGCGGACGGCGCTGCGGCCACACGGTCGCCAGCCAGTAGTTGCGCGAGTTCATCAACCGCGTCTCCGCCCAGCTCCACGGCAGGAGCCCGGTGCCCTCGTTCTCGGACAGCAGGCCATACCCCGGCATGTACGGCCGCGTGGCTTTCGGCGTTGCCATCGAACCTCCTCGCTCCCCCTATGCTCCCAGCATGGCTCCGACGATCCGGCTCGGAAAGATCTTAGGGATCGACGTCGGCCTCAACTGGAGCCTGGTCTTCGTCTACGCGCTCATCGTGTGGACGCTGGCCACCGACGTGCTGCCGGCCGACGTGCCGAACCAGGGCGCGCTGACCTATTGGGCGATCGGCGCGCTGGGCGGCGTGGCCTTCTACGCGTGCCTCCTCGCCCATGAGCTCGCGCATGCGCTGGTCGCGAAGCGTTACGGCGTGAAGGTGTCCGGCATCTCGCTGTGGCTTTTCGGCGGCGTCTCTCGCCTGGACGGCGATCCGCCGAGCGCCGGCGCGGAGGCGCTCATCGCCGCGGTCGGGCCGCTGACAAGCTTCGTGATCGCCGGCCTCGCCCTGGGGTTGATGTTCGCCACCGCGGCTTCACCGCTTGTGTCGGATGTGTTCGCGTGGCTCGCTTACGTCAACGTCGCGCTTGCGCTCTTCAACCTCGTGCCGGCGTTCCCGCTCGACGGCGGTCGCCTGCTCAGCTCGCTGTTCTGGTGGCGGCAGGGCACGCGTCAGCGCGGCGTGCACAGCGCAGTCCGGATCGGGCGCGTGCTCGCCTACGTGATGATCGGCCTCGGCATCGTGCTGACGTTCACGGTCAGCGTGGTGAACGGCATATGGCTGGCTTTCATCGGCTGGTTCCTGCTGAGCGCGGGGTCGCAGGAGGAGGCCGGCGCGGTGATGAAGGCGGCCCTCCGCTCGGTGCCGGTGTCGGCGGCGATGAGCTCGCCGGTCGTCACCGTCCCCGACTGGCTGACGATCGGGCAGTTCCTGGATTCGGTGGCGCCAAGCCACCGCTTCACGACCTACCCGCTCCACGATCCGTCCGGCGCCCTGACCGGCGTGGTGCGACTGGGAGACCTGGTCAAGCTCGGCCGGGAGGCGGCCGACGGCCGGCTGGCCAGCGTCGCCAGGCCCATCTCGGAGGTCCCGACGACCCGCCCGGACGAGGCCCTTTCGAGCCTGATCGAGCGAATCGGGGCCGCGATCGAGAACCGGGTCCTGGTCTACGACCAGGGCCAGCTGGTGGGCATCGTTTCGCCCGTCGACGTGGCCCGTTTGATCACCGTCCGGCAGGTCTCCCGGTCGTAGACTGGGGGACCCCCGCAGAGGGCCCAGGTATCCCTCTCCCTCCGGGAGAGGGTCAGGGTGAGGGCCCAGGTATCCCTCTCCCTCCGGGAGAGGGTCAGGGTGAGGGGTCAGGATGAGAGGAGCCAGATGAGCCAGAAAGTAAAGAAGACGGAAGCGGAATGGCGGCGGGAGCTGACGCCGGAGCAGTACCAGGTGCTGCGGGAGAAAGGCACCGAGCGGCCGTTCACAGGCGAGTACTGGGACACACGAACGCCGGGCCTGTACCGCTGCGCCGGGTGCGGAGCGGAGCTGTTCGTCTCGGAGACGAAGTTCGACGCCCACTGCGGCTGGCCGAGCTTCTACGAGCCGGCGTCGCCCGCCGCGGTCGAGGAACATGTCGACACCGGCCACTTCATGGTGCGGACGGAGGTCACGTGCGCGGAATGCGGTGGCCACCTGGGCCACGTCTTCGACGACGGCCCTGACCCCACCGGGCTGCGCTACTGCATCAACTCGGTTTCGATCAAGCTCGAGCCGAAGGAATAGGCCGGCGCGCCGGACATGATCTATAGCGAGCTGGCGGAGATGACCACCGCCGAGGCGCGCCGGGCTCTCGCCGGCCTGCCGAAGTGCGACTACGACGTGGTCGTCAAGCCGCTGCGCTATCGCTCCGAGCCGCACCTCGCGGCGCTGTGCGACTTCGACAGCCGCCGCATCATCCTGCAAGTCCCCAAGCCGTTCCATTCGTTCAAGGAGCGCGTCTATCACGGGGCTCGCCGCAAGCGCGGCAAGGGCATGCACTTCTCGTGGCTGTCGGAGAACGTGTTCTTCAGGTCGAGACGTGACGTTCTTCGCTTCCTCTACTGCCACGAATGGCTGCACTGGTACCTGCACGAGGAGCTCAAGAAAGGATCGGCGGCCGAAACCGCTTGCGATCGGTTTGCGCTCCGCAACTTCCGGCGGCAGCGAGTGACGACTGACGACGCGAACCTTGCCCTGGTGCGGAGGCGGGCGGCCTGAGGGGATTCCTCATCGGCCTCGTGGTCATCGTGCTTGTTGGCACGACGGTCCTGACTCTCCGGCCCGGCGGATTGCGCCGCCAGATGCGTTACGCGGCGCGCAGGTTCCGGCTTGCGATCGTGCTCGGCGGCGTGTACGTCCTTTGCTCGGCGATCGCACGCATCGCCTTCTCCGACACATTCGTCACCGACTGGGGGCTGCCTGCCCTGGCGCTCGCGCTGGTCGTGCTCTTCCTCATCTTCGGGCAGAACCCGACCGAGCCGATCAGGTCTGGTCGGTCCTGACCTCGGCGCCGTCCTGCGCCCAGCGCGTGTGGTACGCGCCCTCACGATCGGTGCGGCGATAGGTATGCGAGCCGAAATAATCGCGCAGCCCCTGGATGAGGTTCGCCGGTCCGCGCGCGCGGCGATACCCGTCGTAATACGCGAGCGACGACGCGAATGCCGGGATCGGCACGCCGGCGTCGACGGCGTGCTTCACGACGCGCCGCCACGCTTCCTGCGACGACTCGAGCGCTTCCTTGAAGAAGGGCGCGAGCATCAGGTTGGCGAGCTCGGGCTGCTCCGCGTATGCATCGCGGATGCGATTCAGGAACTTGGCGCGGATGATGCAGCCGCCGCGCCAGATGGTCGCGAGCGACCCGAGGTCGATGGTCCATTGGTACTCTTTCGATCCCGCGGCCAGGTGCTCGAAGCCCTGCGCGTACGCGACGATCTTGGCCGCATACAGCGCCTCGCGCATGTCGTCGACCAGCGACGATCGTTCTGACGCTGTGACGTTGCCGCGGGTCGGACCCGCCAGGATCGACGAAGCGGTCACGCGCTCGAGCTTCTGGCTCGAAAGCATCCGCGCGAACACGGCCTCGGTGATCCCGGTGAGGGGCACGCCGAGCTCGAGCGCGGACTGGCTCGTCCACCGGCCCGTCCCCTTCTGCTCCGCCTCGTCCTCGATCTGATCGACGAGCGCGGCGCCCGCACCGTCATCGCGCTTGGCGAGCACGTTGGCGGTGATCTCGATGAGGTACGACTGCAGCTCGCCCTCGTTCCATGCGCGGAAGATCGCGGCGAGCTCGTTCGCGTCGAGCCCAATCGCCTGCCGGAGGAAGTCGTAGCTCTCGGCGATGAGCTGAATGTCGGCGTATTCGATGCCGTTGTGAACCATCTTCACGAAATGGCCCGCCCCGTCAGGACCGATGTAAGTGCAGCACGGCACGCCGTCGACCTTGGCGGAGATCGCTTTCAGCATCTCTTCGACCCGGTCGTACGACTCGCGCGGCCCTCCGGGCATGAGGCTGGGTCCGTGCAGTGCGCCCTCCTCCCCGCCTGACACCCCCATGCCCAGGAATCCGAGTCCGCGCTGCGCGGCGGCCGCCGCGCGGCGGCGTGTGTCGTGAAACAGCGAGTTGCCGCCGTCGATGAGCGTGTCGCCCGGCTTCAGGATCAGCGACAGCGCGTCGATCGCCTCGTCGACCGGCGCTCCCGCCTTGACCATGATCAGAATCGCACGCGGCGGTCGCAGCGCCTTCGTCAGCTCTTCCAACGTGAACGCCGGATGGAAATCGCCTTCGCCGGCGAACGCCGACATGAACTCGTCGGTCCGCCTTTGGGTGCGGTTGTACACTGCGACGCTTGCGCCATGCGAGGCGAGATTGCGCGCGAGGTTCATGCCCATCGTCGCCAGTCCCACCACGCCGATTGCATGCTCTGCCATCGAGCGCTACGAGTGTAGAGGCGAATCGGAACGCAGGTAACTCGGGGCCGTAAACCCTGACAGAACCGATGGGTGCGGAAGGGGAGGCCACCGGCGCCGCATCGCGTCCGGGCAACCGCGACGACTTCGATCGCCTGTACCGCGAGAACTACCCGCGGCTGCTGAGAACCCTGTACGCGATCACCGGCGATGCGGCGGCTGCTGAGGACTGCGTGCAGGAGGCCTTCGTCAAGGCATGGCGGGCATGGCCGCGCTTCCGGCCCGAGCGTGCGCCAGAAGGGTGGCTGCACCAGATCGCCGTCAACACCGCGATCTCGTACCGGCGGCGCGCGAAGCTGCGGTCGGTCGGTGAGATTCTCCGACGGCTGGGACGGCCCGGTGCCGGCAGCGACCCCGGCGACGCCGTGACCAGGTCGGACGTCGTCATTGCGCTGGCCGCGCTGCCCCCGCGCGTGGCCGCGGATTTCGTCCTCCGCTACCACCACGGCTACAACAACCGCGAGATAGCCCGCTTGGAGGGCGTTTCCGAACGTACCGTCGGCGCACGCCTGGCCCAGGCTCGCGATGAGCTCAGCCGCCGGCTGGGGCCGGACTGGCGTGGCGAGCTTCCGACTTCGGGGACGGCCGGCGTTCATTTTCCACGTGAGCGAAGTGGAGTCAGTGATGCCTGATCGCGAGCTGCCCGAGCACATCCGCCGGCAGCTGTCCGCGGGGCTGGACGGCGGAGCCCCGCTCGTCGCGCCTCTGCCCTCGCAGGCTCGCTTCGCGACGCTGCGAGGCCCGATGCCCGCGCCGCGCTGGAGGCTGCGCGGGCTCACGGTCGCTGTGGCCGCGGCAGGCATAGTCATCGTTGCGCTCGCCGGCCCGCCACAGCCGCGCCAGTGGTTAGTTCAATCGGTGAACGGCATCAGCAAGCAGGTGGGCCTCCCGGCGGGCTCGTCCTCGCCGTCCCCGTCGCACAGTGAATCCACCCCTGGCGAGCAAGGTACGAGCAGCGAGTCGCCTGAGGCGAGCGAGACGCCGGAGGCCAACGAGTCGCCTGAGGCGAACGAATCTCCGGAAGCGGGCGAGTCGCCGGGGGAGGAGCAGGAGCAACCCGACACCTCGCCAACGGCTGAGCCCAGCGATGGCGGCGGCGGCGGTGACGACCACTCGCCGGAGCCGTCCCCCTCTTTGGGCGACTAGCACTTCCGACTTTTCCGCGGTAGGGCGTTGATAGATCGCAGGGGACGCTCTGTCAAAGCGTTCGATCCAATCAGAGGGAGAGTGCTGATGCGAAGACCAACCTTCAATCTCTTCACCGTTGCCGCTGGGGCAGCGCTGGTGGCCGCGTTGGGCGTGTCGGCGCACGCGCAGATGCCGAACGGATTCGGCTCGTTTGCCAGCACGACGGTGCAAAGTTCAGCTACCTCGGAGCCAAGCGAGAGTCCGGAGCCATCGGAATCGCCGGAGGCGGCCGAGTCCCCCGAGGCGGCGGAGTCACCGGAGGCGCAGGACACTGCTGAGCCGACCGAGGCGCCGGAGGCCGAGGACAACGACAACAACGACAACGAGCAGGGCGATGACAACGACGACCAGGGCGACAACCACGATGGCAGTGGTGGCGACGACGGTGGTGGCGGCGACTAGCTGATCTAGAACTTCCACCACCACACGAGGGGCCGGGCCGCTGGGGCTCGGTCCCCGATTTTTTTCAGCCGATCAGGTCGCGCATCGGCTGCGCGGTCGCGGCGTTTGCCAGGCGCGGCAGTCCAAGGATGTCCTCGATGGTCGCAAGCAGCGAATAGTGGTCGTAGCTCACTGCGCTCACGCGGTGCTTCACGTCGGGCCGCAGCACAAGCGTGAGCACCTGGTTGTCGGTGCGACCGCTGTCCTCGTCCCACGTGATGAAGAGCACCGCGTCCGCCTGCCAGGCGGGCGAGCTCGTGATCATGCCGACCATCTGTCGCAGCCAGTCGTCACCGGCCGCAATCGAGCAGTCGTGCTGGTCGTGGCAGCTGTCCGGGCCGATCCAGGAAAAGCGCGTCGCGGTCGTGTTCAGGTCCTGCGACAGCTCGCTGAACGGAACCACGTTGCTCGGACAGCGACCGCCGTAATACGCGAAAGGATTGTGGTCGCCGTCATACGGCTGCGGGCTGTCGATGCAGCGGCCCGGGACGAGTCCCTCCATGTACGCGCGCCATCTGATGTTGGCCGATGTCAGCTGGTGGCCGATGTCCTCGGGCGGCAGCGCGCGGTAGATATCGGCATTGACGCCCCAGGTCTGTCCCGATGTGATCGCGAGGTAGTTCGGCACGCTCGGGTGCGTGATCGCGTGGTAGTTCGTCGCCACGCCAACCTGCTTCTCCAGCTCCGCGGTGTAGGCGCCCTGCAGGGCCTCCTCGTACGAATGGTTCTCCATCACGATCACGAAAACGCGCTTCGGCTCCACGATCGGAGGCAGCGAGGTTCGCGTGCACGCGCAGGCCAGAGTCAGCGCCGCGAGCGCCAGGGCGATCCACCGGGTCACGCCGGATAAACGCCTACGTCCGTCGCTTTGAACGAAAGCCACACCTCGCTGCCTTCGGCGAGGCGCAGCTCGGCCAGCGAAGCCGGCGTCACCTCGGCGACCATGGGCACCGGTCCGACCACCCGCACGCGCGCCCGGTCGCCCGCGATCTCGATCGCATCTGCGCGCCCCTGCCAGACGTTGCGCGGGCTCCCTTCCGGGCGCTGGCGGTGAAGCGCTACCGCGCGCGGGTGAATGACGGCGAACACCTCGCCAGAGGTCGCGCCCGCAGCGGCGACAACATGCCCGCCGTCCGTTCTGACCGATCCGTGGCCGGCAACGCCCCGCAGCAGGTTCACGCCGACGAGGTCCGCGACGTAGGCGGACCGGGGACGCTCGGTCACCTCAGCCGGCGTGCCTTGCTGCACGAGCTTTCCGTTCTCGATGATGATCAGCCGGTCCGCAAGGGCCACCGCCTCGAGTGGGTCGTGCGTGACCAGGAGCCGTACGCCGTCGAACGAGGCCAGGTGGCGCTTCAGGTCGCGCCGCACCTCGGTGCGGGCGCTTGCATCAAGCGCGGCCATGGGCTCGTCCAGCAGGAGCAGGCGAGGGTCGGGCGCGAGGGCGCGCGCCAGCGCGGCTCGCTGCCGCTGGCCGCCTGACAGGTGGCTGGGGCGGGCCGAAGCGAGCTCTTGCAGCCCGACACGCTCGAGCCAGCGGGTGGCCTTCTGCCTCGCCACCGCTGAGCTCGCGCCGCGAGCGGTCACGCCGAACGCCACGTTGTCGAGGACGCTCATGTGCGGAAACAGCAGGTACTCCTGGAAGACAAACCCGATGGGACGCTTCTCGGTCGGAACGTAACTCGCGGTGGCACTGTCCTCCAGCAACGCGCCGTCAAGGCGGACGTGGCCACGGGCGATAGGGATGAGTCCGGCCAGCGCGCGCAGCAGCGTCGTCTTGCCCGCGCCGTTTGGCCCGAGCAACGCCACGACCTCTCCGGCGCGGATCTCGAGCGCGACATCGAGGTCCAGCGCACCCAGCCGCAGCTGCACCGCGGCCTCCAGCGTCACGCGGTCCCCAGCCAGCGATGACGCAGGCCCACGAGCACAGCAACCGAGATCGCCAGGAGCACCAGGCTCAGGACGAACGAGGCCTGCGGGTGGTCGCTTTCCAGCAGCAGGTAGACCGCGAGCGGCATCGTCTGAGTGACGCCAGGAAAGTTGCCCGCGAAGGTGATGGTGGCGCCGAACTCACCGAGGGCGCGCGCCCAGCACAGCACGGCGCCGGCCGCAAGCGATGGCGCGATGAGCGGTACGGTCACCCGCCAGAACACGGTCCAGCGTCCGGCGCCGAGCGTCCGCGCAGCGTCCTCGTAGCGCCGGTCCATCGAGCGCAGTCCGGCCTCGACCGTCAGGACGAGGAACGGCATGGCCACGAACGTCTCCGCCATCACGACAGCCGCGGTGGTGAACGGGAGCGTGACGCCGATCGAGGCGAGCCACGCCCCGATGAGGCCGCGCCTTCCGAATGCGAGCAGCAGCGCGACGCCGCCCACGACCGGCGGCAGGACCATCGGCAGCGTCGTGAGCGCGCGCAGCAGGCCGCGGCCTGGAAACTCGACGCGCGCGTAGATCCACGCCAGCGGAACGCCAAGCACCAGCGCCACGACCGTCGCGGAAATCGATGCGACCATCGACAGTCGCAGCGCGTCGAGCGATACGGGCGTGATCAGCTCGCGCGCGGCGTCATTCCACGGCGTGCGCGCGAGCAGGCCCGCCAGCGGCAGGACGAAGAACGCGGCTCCTGCGGCCGCGAGCACCGCGACCGGGATCGGGACCCGCTCTCTCCTCACGCCGGCAGGAAGCCGTACCCGTGTAGAACTGCCTGCCCTTGCGCCGAAAGCAGGTCGCCGATGAAGCCCTCGGCCCACGCACGGTTGCGCGCCGACTTCAAAACGGCGGCGGGATACGTCGCCACGACATTCTCGCTGTCCGGAATGAGGACGCCCTGCACCTTGACGCCGGCCGCCGTGACGTCGGTGACATACACGATGCCGGCGTCGGCCTCCCCCAGCTCGATCTTGCCGACGACTGACTTGACGTCGGTTTCGAGGCTCTTTGGCGTCACAGTGACGCCGGCCCTGGCGAGGATCTGCGAGGCGTACTTACCCGCCGGAACGGTCGGTGCAGCCGAGATGTAGATGATGTCCGAGCGGGTGAGATCGGCGAGGCTGTGGATCCCTTTCGGGTTGCCGGCGGCAACGACTATCTCGAGCTTGTTGTGAGCAAAGACCCTGGGCGTCTCGGCGAGCAGGCCGTCCTTTTCCAGTCTGTCCATGTTGGCCGTGTCAGCTGACGCGAGCACGTCCGCCTGGGCGCCGTTCTCGATCTGTGTGACCAGCGTCGGCGAGCCCGCGAAGTTGTAGATCCACGCGAGGCCGTCATGAGCAGGCAGCGCCTTGAATGCTTCTGTCAGCGAGGCGGCTGCGAACACATAAACCGGGTGGACTCCGCCGACCGGAGCATTGGCCGTCGGGCCACATGCGCTGCACAGGACAACCAGCGCGACCCACCGCATCAGCGCGGCAGCTCGATGACCACGTTGGTCGACTTGACGGAAGCGACGGCAACCACCCCCGGCTTGAGGCCGAGCGCGTCGGCCGACTCACGCGAGATCAGCGAGACGATGCGGTGCGGGCCGGCCTGCATCTCGACCTGAGCCATCACCGTGTCCTTGACCACGCGCGTGACGATGCCGGGGAACCGGTTGCGCGCGGACTCGCGGATCATCTCCGGCGGTTCTGTCTTCGCCTGGGCGGCCATGTAGCGCGCCAGCGCGGCGCTGTCGATCAGGCGCTGGCCGCCCGCGGATCGCACGGTCTTGAGCTCCCCCGCGTCAACGAGCCTGCGCACGGTGTCGGGGCTGACGCGCAGGAGCTCGGCCGCCTGTCCGATTCGTAGACGTGCCAATTCGACAGAACTTTAGCAAATGCGGCGATTTTCGGCGGATTGCTGGCAGGTGCGGGCTTTATTTGCTCTGGTATGGGGCGGTCAGCTTGGCGAGCTCGTTGAGTTTCATCAAGGCAGGCGCCCGGCCGTCGGGCGAGACGTAGAAGATGCACCGCTCCACGCCGACCGCCGCAGCCCTCTCGATGTCCTCGGCGGTGGCGCGCGGATAGAACGTGACCTCGACATGGCCGCGTCCGGCCTCGGCCTCCATCTGCCGAAGCTCGCCGATGCGCTGCAGCGCGGCGCCTCGGTTCGGCATCCAGCCGTCGCAATAGGCGATCACCCGCTTCAGGGTGTTAGGGCCGTTGCCACCCAGGATGATCGGAGGGTGCGGCTTCTGCACCGGCTTCGGCCAGAACCAGCTCTTCTCGATGTGCACCATGTCGCCGTTGTACTCGGCCTCGTCCTGAATCCACAGCGCCTTGATCGCCTCCACCCGCTCACGCAGCAGCTTCCAGCGCGTCTCGAACGCGGTGCCGTGGTCGGCCATCTCCTCGCGGTTCCAGCCGCCCCCGATGCCGAACAGAAAGCGTCCGTTGGAGAGGAGGTCGAGGCTTGCTGCCTCCTTGGCGGTGTGGATGGGATCACGCTCGATGAGGAGGCAGATGCCCGTGCCGACCAGCAGCGTCTTTGAGGCGAGCGCCGCCGCGGTGAGCGCGATAAACGGATCCATCGTGTGCATGTACATGCGGGGCAGCTCGCCGCCCGCGGGGTAGGGCGTCAGCCGGCTCACAGGGATGTGCGAGTGCTCTGCCACCCACAGCGACTCGAAGCCGGCCTGCTCGACAGCCGGCGCGAGCTCGGTCATCGAGATCGAGTAGTCGGTCGGAAAGATCGCGATGCCGAACTTCACGGCAACAATCGTGAAGCTTTCAGAAAAGGAAGAAGGGCCGGTGCGAGCCGGCCCTGTCCGAAAGTCGAGCGAGCTGCTACGCGCTCGGCGATGCCGCCGGCGAGCCGCCGCCGCCGCCGCTCGGAAGCTGAACAGGCGACTGGACCGTCGTCTGGTTCGGCGGCGCGGTGGTGGTCGGCACGGCGCCAAACCAGTTCCAGCGCGTGAAGCCGAAGAACAGCAGGATCAGCACGACCAGCGCGATGAGCGCCGCCGCCATGCCTGGCCCGGCGCCAGTCACGTCACCGCTTGTCTCGACGACCTCGGAGCCGGCCGGGCTCCAGTATCGCCGGACGCTGTATCCGCCGGCGCCAAGCAGCGCCGCGAGGACGATCACGACAAGGATGATGAACAGGAAAGTGCCCAAAACCGCGAAGACCTCCTCTTGTGAGAATTCCCCGTTTTGGTGCGCGAAGCTCTCCGCGCCCCAATTGGTAACGCCCATCGAGGCGCTGTGTACGCGTACTTGAACTCGCCCTAGTGGGCGATGCGCTCGGCGGCGGACTTGATGGTGGAAAGCGGACGTTCGAGCCGGTCGCCCACCGATGTCGTCGCGTCGTGCAGGCGCATGACCAGGGTCCTCCGCCTGCGCCGGCGGACGATCATCACCGCGGCGCCGACGCCGACCAGCGCGGCAAGCCCGGCCGCGACGATGGTGACGCCGTGCCGCTCGACAAACGGTCGGGCGCGCTCGTCGATCAGCTCCACACCACTCTCCACGCTCTCGAGGATCGCCCTTGCCTGACGTTCGATCTCGGCCGTGGAACCTTTCATAACAAGAGCACAACGCTTGAAGCCGGTGCTTTACCGATAGGGATGCGTTTAGCTCTTGTGGAAGCCGCGCCCAACCCCGTACGCCCTGCGCCGACGACGTTCGACCGCCACCTGTTCCAGGCCCTCCACGACCTGCCGCACTCGCCGGTGACTGATCGATACGGCAGCGCCATCTCCGACGCCGGCGAGGGGCTCGGCTGGGTCATCGCCGGCATCGGCCTGGCCTGGCTTGGCGGACCGAAGGGTCGGCGAGCGGGCATCGCGACCGCGCTCGCGAGCCTGTCGGCCAGCTACGTAGTGCAGCGGATGATGAAGCCGATCTTTCGGCGGCGCAGGCCTTTCGTGGATCGCGAGGTGCTGGTGGTCGGGATCAAACCGGCCGACGCATCGTTTCCGTCAGGCCACACGGCCGCGTCCTTCGCGGCGGCCACCGCGCTGACTACCTTCTATCCGGGCGCCGCTCCGATGGTGTTCACCCTCGCTGCCGGGGTCGGCATGTCGCGGGTGTACCTGGGGCATCACTTCCCAAGCGACGTCGCTGTAGGCGCGATGGTCGGTGGCGGCATCGGCACGGGCATCGCGTGGGCTCTCCGCCTGGCGGACCGGCTCTAGCCTGCCGGCTCAGCGAGGGACGATGAACTTCAGCCGGCTCAGCTCCGCGGATACCGTCAGCGGCGTGTAGCCGGCGGGCACGTGGTCCGCATAGGCGCGGACCCGCGGCTTCGTCACGACGCGGAGCTTGCGAAACCTGAATACCTGGCCCGCGCCCTTCTCGCGGTGCTTGGCGAGCAGCGCAGATGCGAGCGCGCGACCGGCGATGTCCAGATGCGTGCTGCCCGCCTGCGCCGAGAAATCGAGGTAGCGATCCGCAGGCGTCGAATTACCGACGGGCAGCTGGAAGCCGGTCGAGTACGTGTTGCTGAAGACCAGCGACATGGCTGTGCCGCTACGCACGAGGTCCTTCGACAGCTCGTAGCGAAATGGTCGGGCGGTGAGCACGCGGCGGATCTTGGCGGTGATGCCCTGCAGCCTTCCGTCCTTCGCGTACTCGCCGAGCCGGATCGTCTCTCCGAACAGGCCCACCGCGCACGCCTCGAGGAAGACGACGCCGTTGACGTGCCCGAGGGTGATGGAGCGAGCACGCCCACGCTGCGCGACGTCGATCGCTTTGTCGAGGTCTGCAGGCACACGCAGCGACGTGGCGAAGTTGTTGAAGGTGCCCAGCGGGATGACGCCGATCCGGCACCTCGTGTCGGCCAGCTGGCGCACCACCGCGCCGACGGTGCCGTCGCCGCCCGCCACCACAACCTTGGCGTTGGGCGTGACGAGACTCCGAATGCGCTTCACCGCGCCGAAGCGAACCACGGTGTGGTCTGACAGCTCCTGCCGCAGGTGAGCTTCGGTCTCTGCGTTGAGACCGCCGGCGCGAGAGCTCAGGACCAGGAGTCGGGCAGCAGGCATCGTCCCTCACCCGCCTAAGTAACCCGGGAGGCTCATCGGTTACCGATTTGAGGCGATTCGCGGCCCCCGGCGGACCGGGCGACCCGCAAAAGGAGGTTACGAAGTGCTCGTTGCGCTGATCGTGCTGATCTTGCTGCTGCTCCTCTTTGGAGGCGGCGGGCTGGTGTCTGCATCTCTCACCTTCCTCTGGTGGATCCTGATCATCGGACTCGTGCTGTGGCTCCTCGGTTTCTTCTTCCGGGCGGCAGAGGGCGGCGGACGCTGGTACTACTGGTAAACAACCGCCTAGCGCGGTAAGCGTGGCGCGGGCTTGCCTACGCCTTGCGCCACGCAATCGCCCGGCCGAGGCGGCGCTCGAAAGCGGCCGCAACCTCTCCCGGATTCGGGTGTCTCTTCAGCTGAGCCTTGCTGAAGACGAGGTCGCCGTCGAGGATGACCTCGAACCGCCCGGTGCTACCGCTGCGCAGCTCCACGGTGCGCAGGATGGGCGCCCAGCCGGCCAGCAGCTCGTTGGCCAGGCTCACGGCCTGGTCGAGATAGTCTCAAGGGACGCAGAACTCGATCGATGCTTCGTGCTTGGGGTCGATCACGTCAAGGGATGCTACCCGGTGACGCTGCGCGGTGTTCCGAACTGATTCCGCACCGCCTTGCCGCGCAGCAGCAGGATGACGGCGAAGGGCAGCACGCTGTTTACCAGCAGCGACACGGGCCCCCGGTTGGCGCCGATCGGCAACGCGAGCATCAGCAGCGAGCCGATCAGACAGGTCCATTCGAGCACCAGCACCGCGCGCCGCGCCCATGTGCGCCTCCACACCACTTCCATGCCGCTCCACACCGTGAATCCCGCGAGCGCAAAAGAAAACGCCGCGAGCAACAGCATGTAGACCTCGCCCCCGAGCACGAAGGGCAGCGCGGAGATGCCGGCGAGGAACCAGAACGTCGCCTGCATGAGCAGCAGCACGAACGCGGCTTCGGGGCGGCTGGTGGCGTTCACGCCTTTCATGTCCTGTCGATTGCGGCAACAGCCGCGGGGTCGATGTCGACCGCGAACGGACCACCCTTCGGGTTGTCGACGATCCAGACGTGCAGCATCGCCGGCGCGGTCACGTCGATCGCGCCAAACGGACACGTCGAGTAAGGCGTCATCAGGCTGAACTCGAGCCCGATCGGGGTGAAGCAGATGTTTTCGTGCTGATGCCACGCGGTCAGCGGACCGCCGGGGTCAGGCCCGAAGGCGCCGATTCGCTGCATCTGGAACATCGCCCCGAGCAGCACGGGCCCGTGATGCGTATTGGCATACACGAGTCCCTGCGGACGTTGCGGATCCAGCACGGATGCCTTCTCGTACGCCTTGTTGAACCAGTGCGTGGACGGCATGTCGGTCGAGCCGGCAGGCCGGTACCCCGCGGCCCAAGCCTGACGCCAGTCCTGGAACGGGACGATCGCCGCCGCGGTCTGCTCGTAGAGCTTTGTTGCCGCAGCCTGCTGGCCGGAGGTCGGCACCACGTTGGTGGACTGCAGCGTTGCGCCGGCGTGCACATGGCGCGGATCAGGATGCGCAAGGGACTCGATCCACACCCCGGTGCCGCTGACCAGCATCAGCGCGGGCAGGCCTGAAGCCAGCAGCGCCCAGTACCACGGCCGGTCGCGCATCGGCTTTTCGTTGAGCACGGGCACGAGCACCATCCCGAGCGCCGCGAACTCGATGACCTTGGTCGCCAGCCCGACCTGGTCCGGGGCCTCGAGCCGGAAGTCCACATAGAAGAGGTAGCCGAGGATCGTCGCCACGAGCAGCGCTGCCGAGCTCAAGCGCCACCAGCGCCACCTGACGGCACCGGCGAGCGCGAGAAAGGCGACGCCATTGAAAAGAAAGAGGACCGACGTCAGCGGATCGGTGGCGAGGTGATCAGGGATGAGCGAGAGGTGGACCACGCCCGTCACCGCCATCAACACGCATGCGATTTGCACCGTGCCCGGCTGCGTCCGATGCTTGCGACCTCGGCGCACCGCGAGGACCGCCAGCGGCAGAAAGATCAGGGCGGCGTACAGGCCGATTGCGTGTGTTGGCGCAACGTCGTACATGCGCCCATCGTGGGCGTGGGTTCTAAGAGCGCGATAAGAGAGGCAGGTCGACGAAAAACCCCGCGCCGCCGTCAGGCCCGTCGGCGGCGATGATGCGGCCGTTGTGCTGTTCCGCGATCCAGCGCGCGATGGCGAGGCCGAGACCGGCTCCGCCGTCGAGCCGCGCAGAGTCAGCTTTGTAGAACCGCTCGAATATGCGCTCGCGCTCGTCAGGCGCAACCCCGGGCCCGTCGTCGGCAACGATCAGCCGGGCCCAACCGCCTTGTGTGTGGACGGCGACGGAGATCTTCGAGCGGGCGTGGCGGCCCGCGTTGTCGAGCAGGATCCACAACAGCTGGCGGAGCGCGTCCTCGTCTCCCGACACTGCGAGGTCGGACAGGTCGGTCGTCAGCTTCAGGTTCGGATGCAGTGTGGCGGCTTGCCTCGCCACCTCTTGCGCGACCGGCGCGAGCTGCACCGGCGCGAGCTGCAGGTCGAGGCCCGAGTCCGCGCGCGCGAGCGTCAGCAGGCGGTCCGTGAGCCTTGCCATGCGCTCGCTCTCCCCAACGATGTCGGCGGCTGCGGCGCGGCGCACTTTCTCCTCGACGTTCGGGCCCACCGCGAGCAAGCCCGCGTTGCCCTGGATGGTGGCAAGCGGCGTGCGCAGCTCGTGGGAAGCGTCGGCGACGAAACGGCGCTGCGCGTCCAGCGCGCCCTCAAGCGCCGCGAGCATGCGGTTGAAGCCGGCCGACAGCAGTGCCACTTCGTCGCCGCGCCGGCCGACAGCGAGGCGCCGGCTGAAGTCCTTCGTGCTTCCGATGTCATCAGCGGTGCTCGCGACCAGGCGCAGCGGGCGCAGGGCCCGGCCCGCCACCAGCCACGACGCGATGAGCGCCGCGAGAAGCGCGGGCACTGCAGAGATGATCAGAAACACGACCACCCCTGAAAGGTTCGATGCGGGCACGCGCGTTGACTGACCCGCGACGACATATCCGCCGTGGGCGGGTAGCGCGTACACGCGAAGCTGCGTGCCTTTGCCTGCATCTCCCTCAGTCGCGTAGGCGCCACTGTTCCTGTCAGCCTGCCCGAGCAGATCTTTTGTGATCGGAGGTGGTGCGCCGTCGAGCACGGCGGTCGCGTACAGGGGGCTGCCACCTGTGTCAAGGATCTCGATGTAGATCTCGGTGCTGCTGCTCAGGTCTGCTGGGGCCACGAGCGGACGCGGCGACAGCTCAGGGATATTGGTCGCCGCCGCGGCCTGCCGCGCGCGGTCGCGCAGCTGCGAGTCCTGGTTGGAGGTGACACTGCGGGCCAGCAGCGTGTACACGAGCGCGCCAAACAGCACGAGCGCGAGCGCCACCACGGCGGCCCCGAACAAGGCCAGTCGCAACCGAAGTGACAACGACTACTCGCGCTCGCGCAGCGCGTAGCCTGCCCCGCGCACGGTGTGCACCAGGCGCGGCTCGCCTTCCTGCTCGAGCTTCTGACGCAGGTAGCCGATGTAGACCGCGACCACGTTGTCGTTGTCAGGCTCGTCGCGCCACACCGACGCGAGCAGCTGCTCGCGCGAAAGCACCTGCCGCGGATGGCGGAGCAGGTACTCGAGCAGGTCGAACTCAGTGGCCGTGAGGCTGAGCTGTCGCGACCCGCGCCACGCAGAGTGCGCGGCCGGCTCGAGCTCGACATCAGCGAACCGCAGCCGGTCGGCAGGACGCGAACGCCGCAGCAGCGCGCGCACGCGCGCGAGCAGCTCCTGGTAGGCGAAGGGTTTCACGAGGTAGTCGTCGGCGCCGCTGTCGAGGCCCCTCACGCGATGCTCGGTGCCGCTGAGCGCGGTGAGCATCAGGATCGGAAACTGGGCGGTCTCGCGCATCCGGCGGCAGACCGTGACGCCGTCCGCGCCAGGGAGCATCAGGTCGAGCACCACCAGATCGGGCACTCGAGCGCGGGCGCGACGCACCGCGTCAATCCCGTCGCCGGTCACCTCGACCTCATGGCCTTCCGCCACCAGCACTCGCTCCAGCGTGGCGGCCAGTGGAGCATCGTCCTCGACCACCAGGACCCTCGAACCTGTCATCGATAGGAGTTATATGAGCCCGAGGGTGAGATTTCGATAAGAGCTGGCGAGGCTCTTACGCCGAGCTCTTAGCTTCCTCTTGCTCCTGCGCCGCTGCGGGCGGCGCCAGCTCTGGTCGCGTGGCGCCGATGGCGCGCTTCAGGAGCTCGAGCGCTCCGACCGCGTCGCCCCGGGCCTCAAGCACCTGCGCATAGATCGCGAGGCACGCGACCAGGTGCTCCGTGAGGTGGCTGCTCCGCTCCAGCATCGAGATGGCGGTCTGGAACTCGGTGTCCGCCAGCTTGAAGTTGCCGCTCATCTCAGCGGCCTGGCCCATGATCTCGTGCGCCTTGCCGGCGACGCCGGGCTCGTTGTGACGATGCGCGACATCGGTGGCCATCACCGAGAACCGGCGCGCGCCATCGGGGTCGCGGCCATTCAGCGCCAGCTCTGCGAGGCTGAGCAGCAGGTGGCCCTTACCCAGCTCCACGCCGGCCTCGTCATACAGGCGAAGCGCGCGGTCGAGGTGCTGGCGCGCCTGATCGAGCTCGCCTTGACGCATCAGCACGAGGCCCAAATTGTTCTCCGCGACCGCCACTGAGATCTGGTCGTGCAGCAGCTCGTGAATCGCGATCGACTTCTGCGAGTAGGCGCGAGCGCGGGCCAGGTCGCCCAGGTGCTCGTATGCGCCGCCGAGGTTGCCGTACATCTTGCCGAGCCGGCTGAGATCTTTCAGCTCGCCCGCTACGTCGACCGCCTCCGAGTAGTACTCGACGGCCTTCGACCAGTTGTGCAGCACCAGGTGGATCGACCCAAGCCTGCCGATCACGCGCGCCTCGAGGGCGCGGTTCGCGGGTCGCAGGCGGCGGCACGCTTCGAGGTTCGACTCGGCGATGCCAAGCGCAGCCCGGTCCTCCAGCAGGCTGAGCGCGCCGGCGATCTGGTCGGTGCAGTCCACCACCATCCAGAGATCGCCCGAGCGCTCGAATGTTTCCCTTGCCTCCCGCAGCTGCTCCAGCGCGGGGTGAGGTTTCACCAGCCGGTAGTACGCCTGGCCAAGGAAGAACGCAGCCCACGCGCGGTCCAGCGGATCGATCGCCTCGGCCTTGGCGGCGGACGCCGCCACCTGCAGCTCGGCGAACTTCTCGGCCGCAGCCAGGCTGCGCAGCAAGTCAAGGTCAAGACGCTTGATCATCGCGGCCTCGCTGTCCTCGAGGAAGTACTCGACAGGCTTACCCGTGCGGGCGGCGATGAGCTGGACGGTAGGCATGGTAGGACGCGTCTTGCCCGTCTCGGCGAGGAACACCGCGGTGCGGCTGATCTCGCCGGACGCAACCTGCGCGAGGGACAGGCCTGCCTCGGCCCGTGCCTGCCTGATGGCCCCCGGACGCACTGCCAGCCCAGGGAGCCGGCGGCGCTTGCTGCCGGGCTGCTGGCGGACTACCACACCGGGTGCCAGCCTAACAGCCAGTCCACATAACAGCAAGACCGCCAGCTCACAAGAAAACCACCTACATATTCCTTAGAAACAGTGACATCCGGTGTCAGCGCCCACCGACGCTGCAGTAACAACGATCGCCGAGGCAGCGAGGATCAACGAGATGAGAAAACGGCGCATCGAACTCCTCCTTGCGCAAATTCGCCCCGGGCGGGGTGAGTGCGGCCAGTGAAACCTGAATCGGAGGAGTTGTCAAGCAATGCATAACAGCCGCCGAGGGGCGCGTTCCATGCGGCGGTCGGAGATCGGAAGGGGCTTCCTATACTTGACAGAGAGCCGTTCATCACTTCACGGCCAGGAGAGAGTGGGATTCTGGTGACTGACGCGCCCTCCCCGGAGGCGCCGGGCGGCGAGAAGGCCGTCCCCGGTGAGCCGAATCACGTCCTCGCCGACCTGAACGACCGCATCGCCGACGGCCGCCTGGGCCCTGAGGCAATTCTCAACGCGGTCACGAGCGCGCTCAGCCGGATCCGGCAGGGCACGTGGGTCGCCTACCTGATCGGCAAGGATCCGCGAACCGTCAAGGTGGTCGCGGCCAACGAGAAGAACCCCCAGATGGCGCGCTACCTGGAGGACATGCACCGCTCGGGGGAAGCAAGCGGCCTGGCGTTTGCCGATCGGGTGATCGAGACAGGCGAGGCTTTGCTGCTGCCGCGCCTGACCCGCGAGGACTTCCTCAACACGCTGCGGTCCGAGGTGCACTCTTACCTCGCCAAGAGGACGCCGCCGGCGATGGTGCCCTGGGTGGACGTCGCCGTGATGGTCGTGCCGATGCGGGCGCGAGGTGCCACGGTTGGCAGCCTGGCGCTCTACGAGGCTCGTCCTTCGGCCCCGCTCACCCAGCAAGACCTCGAGTGGCTTCAGCCGATCGCCGACCGCACGGGCCTGGCCGCGGACAACGCGCAGCTTTATGCCGACGCCAACAGCCGCCTCGCGAGGCTGGCCGCGGTTCGAAGCGTGAGCCTGGCCATGGCGGGCAGCGGCGATCTCCGCCTGACGCTGCAGGTGATCCTGGACCATGTCCTTGCCGGCCTCGGCGTGGATGCCGCCGACGTGATGGTGATCGACCAGTCCGACGGCAGCCTGGTGAGCTCGGCGCATGCCGGTTTCCGCTCCACCTCGGTGCCCGAATACCGGTTGGACGCCGGCGCCATTCCGCACGGCCGGCTGCAGGACCGGCCTCGGTTTGAGATCCTCACAGGCGGCGCGCTTTCACATTTCCAGCGAAGGACGCTATTCGCGCGAGAGGGTTTCCGCGCCTACTGCGTGGCCGGCCTGAACGCACGCGGCCGGCCCGTCGGCGTGCTCGAGCTGTTCCACCGATCGGCCCTCGAGCCGGATGACGAGTGGCTGGGCTTCCTCGACGCCATCGCCGGGTTCACCGCGGTGGCGGTGGACAACGCCGCCATGTCGGAGGCGCTTCGCCAGGCCACCCCGGCCACACCATTTGCGGGTGCGCCCAAGCTCAGCAACCTCGAGCGACAGATCCTGGGCCTGGTGGTCGAAGGCACGACGAACGGGGCCATCGCCGGCGCGCTGCACCTGAGCCAGAGCACAGTCAAGTTCCACGTCCGGCAGATCCTCCAGAAGGTCGGCGCCGGCAACCGCACCGAGCTCGCCCGCCTGGCCACGCGCGAGGGATGGATGTAAAGCGGCTTAGCCGTTAGGTCAGTGTTAACTATCCACTTGACAATCATTTGCACCTTTGGAGAGGGGCCGGTTCTCCAGGTTCAAGCCTAGTTTTTAGATCGCCCGAAGAGGCGATCCAGAGATGCCCCAGCAGACCGCGACCATGGCGGCGCACGCCCGAGCCGCTCAGGCCCGGGTCGACTGGATCGAGCATTGCCTGGAACTCGATGACCTCGCTCCCGCCCTTTCCGGATGGCGGGTGGGGCTGGCGGTGGCGATCGTCGCCACGGTGCTGGCGCTGCTCGCCCTACCTGTCGTGGCAGTCGTTGACCCGCCCCTGGCCGGCTGGCTCGGACGTCTTGCTGCAGCCGTTCCGGTGTTGACGGGGGTCCGAGCGTTGGCATTCGTCGTGGCTGCGGTTGCGATCTCGAGGTCGGATGCCCGCCCGTGACCGCACGCGTGCTGCTTCCGGCCGGCGCTGGCGCGCCTAACCAGGCTGAACCTGCGCCCGTCCTGATTAACATCCACTTGAAGGGGACGCGCGCGGCTCGCGGGGAGCCCGCCGATTGACGGTGGTTCAGCAACGACAGACATCGCATGGAGCGCCGCTTGTGCTCGTCGTCGACGACGGCGAGATCAACCGGGCGCTGGTGGAGGCCTTCCTTTCGGATCTCGACTGCCGGCTGCAGTCGGCCGAGGACGGCCCATCCGCGCTTGCGGCCATAGATAAGGAGACGCCCGACCTGGTCCTGCTCGACGTGCAGATGCCAGGCATGGACGGCTACGAGGTCTGCCGGCGCATCAAGGCCGGGCCCCGAGGCCGGCTTCTGCCGGTCGTGATGCTGACCGCGCTCGACAACGCGAACGACAGGGTCCTGGCGCTGGAGGCCGGCGCAGACGACTTCATGAGCAAGCCGGTCGACAGGATCGAACTGGTTGCGCGTGTGCGCTCGGCTCTGCGGCTCAAGGCCGTGTACGACACGCTAGACAGCGCCGAGCAGGTGATCTTCTCCCTGGCCGCGGCGGTAGAGGCGAAGGACAAGTACACCGAGAAGCACACGCATCGCGTGGCGGAGTCGGCGCGTCACGTCGGCATGAAATTAGGACTGCCCGAACGCGCGCTCGACGCCCTCTATCGCGGCGGGATCATCCATGACATAGGCAAGATCGGCGTCCCCGACGCGATCCTGCTGAAGCCGGGCCCGCTGGCCGGCGACGAGGTGCGGATCATGCGCGCGCACACGACCATCGGCGAGAGCATCGTGCGCCCGCTGCGCTCGGGCGCGAACCTGCTCCCAATCATCCGCAACCACCACGAGCACTTTGACGGCAGGGGCTATCCCGACGGGCTGGCGGGACGCGCCATCCCCCGCCTCGCGCGGATCGTCGCGGTCTGTGACTCGTACGACGCGTTGGTGACGGACCGTCCATACCGCAAGGCACGCAGTGTCGACGAGGCGATCGCGACGCTTGCGGACGGCGCCGGCAAACAGTGGGACCCCGAGGTGGTCGAGGTGCTGGTCGGCGAGCTTTCGGCGATCAGCGCGCTGGGTGT
>VBIA01000120.1:68629-71318 GCA_005879985.1 Chloroflexota bacterium
TAGCCTTCGGCCGGGCGATGTCCCTGCTGCACATCACCTCCACGGCGGTGCAGCTAATCAACCTCCTCGCGTTCGTCGGCTCGGGCTACGCGCTGCTCAGCTACCGCCACTCCCTCATCCCGCTCTCAACGAGGTGGCGCATCGGTGCCGCGGCAGCGCTGGCCGCGACGGTGGTCGCCTACCTGGTGGCGATGGCGCTGTCGGCACCGACCACGGTGCTTCTGTGGATCGCCGTCGCCCTGATCGTCGCGTGGGCCGGCACAGTGATCGAGCCAATCGTCCGTTTCTGGCTCGTCGCACGGGGCCTGCCCAAGGTCCAGGCATGGCGCCTGCGATCGCTGAGCCTCGGTTTCGCCGGCCTGGTCGGGATCCTTCTTTTCGTCTTGATCCTGGCGGGCGCGCGTATCACGACGACAAACGCGTCGATCCAGCTGGCGCTGCAGCTCGTCGTGCTTGCCATCGTACCGCTCCTCTACGTCAGCTTTGCGCCGCCGGCCTGGCTGCGCCGCGAGTGGCGCGTTTCAGAGGAAGAAGGCCTCCGCGCGTTCATGGAAAGCCTCCTCGTGAGCGACGACACCACGTCAGTCGATCGCGGAGCCCTCGAATGGGCGATGCGCCTGACGGGCGGGGGCGGCGCTATATCGTTCGACAGCCGTGGCGACACGCGCGCCTCTTCCGGCGTCGACCCGGACTTCGCCGAGGAGCTGCAGGAGCTGCTGCCCAACCTGGCCAACGGCATCCGCAGATATGAGCGTCGCGGCGGCCAGACGGTCACATTGATCGCGCTTCCGATCCACAGCATCGAGGGCATCGGGCGCCTGGTCGTGGTGTCCGGGCCGTTCACGCCGGCGATCGGCAACGACGAGATGAATCGCGTGCAGCAGTTCATGACCTCGGTGACCGCGGGCGTGGACCGCAGGCGATTGGTGAAAGAGCTCAAGGACGCCAACCGCGAGCTCAAGGACGCCAGCGAGCACAAGAGCGTGTTCCTCGCGAACATGAGCCACGAGCTGCGGACTCCGCTGAACGCCATCATCGGCTTCTCGGAGCTGATGCTCGACGCGAAGGAATCGCAGTTCGACAGCGCGACTCAGAAGCGGTTCCTCGCCCAGATCCACTCCAGCGGGAAGCACCTGCTCGGCCTGATCAACGACATCCTCGACCTCGCCAAGGTCTAGGCCGGCCAGATGGAGCTGCGCATTCAGGAGGTGCCGGTGGAGCAGGTCATCGGGCAGGCGCTCGAGCTCGTCGAGCCTCTGGTGGCGGAGAAGCACCTCACCATCCGCTCGGAGGCGTCGTCCGCAGGCGTGGTGCTGGCCGACGCGGGCAAGCTCAAGCAGATGCTGCTGAACCTGATCTCCAACGCCATCAAGTTCACAGCTGAGGGCGGCACCGTGAAGATCAGTGCGCGCCGCCTGCAGGGCGCGATCGAGATCGCCGTGGCCGACACCGGCATCGGCATCTCCGACGCCGACCAGGCCAAGATCTTCATGGAGTTTCATCAAGTCGACCCCGGCCCCGGACGGCGCCAGCAGGGTACCGGCCTCGGCCTCGCGCTTACGCGCCGGTTCGCCCTCCTGCACGGAGGCGACGTCCGCGTGACCAGCAAGGTCGGCGAGGGCAGCGTGTTTACATTGCGGCTTCCGCTTCAGATCCCGACGGTTGCGCCGGCGGATGAGAAGGTCGACGGCACCGCTGCCGACCCTGCACGACCCCTCGTTCTGATCATCGAGGACGACGTCGCCGCGGCCGAGCTGCTGACCCGGCAGCTGCACGCGGCAGGCTTCAGGACGCACATAGCACGCACAGGCACCGAGGCGATCGCAATGGCGCGCTCACTTCACCCGGCAGCGATCACGCTCGACATCCTGCTGCCGGAGCTGGACGGATGGGAGGTCATCACGCGGCTCAAGCGTGAGGAGGAGACCAGCGGCATCCCGGTCGTCGTCGTGAGCGTCGTCGACAACCCCGAGCTTGGCAAGGCGCTCGGCGCGCTCGACTACTTCGTCAAGCCGGTAGACGGAAAGCTGCTGGTCGACAGGCTGACGCGGCTCAAGCTGAAGCCGGCCGTTGAAGGCGCGGCGACCAGCGTGATGGTGGTCGACGACGAGCCCTCCAACCGGAACTGGCTGGTGCGAATCCTCGAGCCGGCGGGCTTCGAGGTCATCGAGGCTTCGGGAGGACGCGAGGCGATCGAGCTTGCGAAGGCGAGGCGGACCCGAAGACGTCGCAGACGCCGATCATGATCCTCACGGCACGGCACCTCACGGAGGCGGACAAGCGCCAACTCAACGGCCAAGTGTCAACGATCCTTAGCCGCGGTTCGGTCGGAGCCCCCGACCTGCTCGGCCTGCTTCAGCAGGTGGTCGAAAAGACCAACGGCAAGCCGGTCGCGACGAATTGAGCGCGCCACTCATCCTCGTGGTCGAGGACAACGAGACCAACCAGATGCTCACCGTGGCCGTGCTCGAGCGGGACGGCTATCGCGTGGTGGTTGCCGGCAACACCAGCGAGGCGCGGGAACAAATCAAGACGGAGACTCCCCATCTGATCCTCATGGACGTGCAGCTTCCGGGCGAGGACGGCCTCGCCTTCACGCGGCAGCTCAAGCGAAACCCGACGACCAGTCCCATCCCGATCGTGGCCATGACGGCGCACGCCATGCAAGGAGACGCGGAGCAGGCGATCG
>VBIA01000182.1:0-7645 GCA_005879985.1 Chloroflexota bacterium
GAGCATCACGAGCCCAATCGACAGCGCAACCCACGGGTACGCGGTCTTGTCGATGGGGGACAGGTCGGCCGAGCCGGCCCACGCCGCCATAGGCAGCGCCCAGATGATGCTGCTCAGGGCCGCGAACCCAGTCCTGCCGTAGCGCTCGACCAGCCTGTTCACCATCGTCCGTACCTCCGCACAAGGTACTGCTCGAAGGTGGTCTTTCCCTCCAAATTGTCCGGACAGAGCAGCCGGCCCTCGGCGACCTGACGGCTGAACTTGATCGGCATGGGCATGTCCACGAGCCTCTTGTCGAGCTGACGGGCTTTGAGCCACGACTCGGCGAGGCTCTTGAACGTTCGCTCCTCGGGTCCGCCGAAATCAGGCAGGCGGCCCGCCGGCCGGCCGGCCGTGACGTCGACCAGCCGCGCCGCGACGTCGCGAGTGTCCACCGGCTGGAACTGCCAGGCGAAGGGGATCGCGCACAAGCGCGGCAGGCGCGAGAACGCGCCCAGAAATATCTCCATCAGCGTGTGGAACTGGGTGGCGCGCTGGATCGACCAGGGCACGATTTCCTCGGCCACGATGGCCTCGGCCGCCAGCTTGGCGCGGTAGTAGGGGAAGGCGATCCCCTCCAAGCCCACTATCGAGACATAGACGATGTGCTTGACGTGCGCGCGCTTAGCCGCCTCGAGCAGCCTGCGGGTGCCGTGAACGTCGGTGGCGCGCAACCGCCAGGGCTGCGCCGCGGCCGTCCCCGCGTGCACGACCGCCTCCATGTCCGCGACGGCGGCGTCAAGACCCTTGCCGGTGGCGAGGTTGCCCTGCACCCAGTCTGCGCCGGTGCCGGGGCGCCGGCTCATGACCCTGGCCCGATGCCCGGCGCTGCGCAGCGCCACCACCAGGTCCCGGCCCAAGGAGCCAGTGCCGCCAGTGACGAGCACGTTCATGGCGGATCAATTGTGGGCGACGGGCAGGCTGGCCACCTCCGGTAATGCAAGTCGCTTGCATAATTGGTACGCTGATTCGGCACATGGCCCGGCCAAGTCACGTCCGCGACTCGGTTCGCCACGTCCTGGACGAGGACGAGCGCCACGACTGGTCGATCGAGGACCTGCACGCCGCCGTCCTCGCTGGCGGCCGCCGCGCGGACTTCTCGTCGGTGTTCCGCGCAGTCACGCGATTGGAGCGCGATGGCGCCATCCGGCGCGTGAACCTGGGCGATGGACGGCTGCGCTTCGAGGCGTCAGGCCATCACCACGACCACGTCCGCTGCGAGTCGTGCGGCGCGGTTGTCTCGCTGCCCGAATGCGTGCTGCAGCGCGCCGCATCGCGCGTCGAGCAGGGAACCGGCTTTGCCATCACCGGCCACCGCCTCACGTTCTCCGGTCTGTGTCCGGGCTGCCGATGATTCCCTGGCTCGCGCTGCTGTTCGCCGGCGTCGCGTTCTTCTCGACCATGGCCGGCGGTTTTGCCGCGTTGCGATGGCCGGGTAGAGTCCAGGCGCTGGCGGCGCTGGCGGGCGGGGTCGTTTTGGGAGCGGCGTTCTTTGACCTTCTGCCGGAGGCAATCGATCGCGCGATCGAGCTCAAGCTGACCGCACAGCTGCCTGTCGGAGCGTGCCTCGTCGGATTCCTGGGCTTCTACACGCTCGAGCGCTTTCTGCACCACCACCACGAAGAGGACGAGGGCCCGAGCCGTGCGGGCCCGATCGGCGCAGCGGGTTTCATCGTCCACAGCGTTTTCGACGGCCTCGCAATCGGGCTTGGGTTCCGCATCGACACGGCGCTGGGGCTCCTGGTCGCAGCAGCAGTCATCGGGCACGACTTTTCGGACGGCCTGAACACCGTGTCGTACCTCATCACGCACCGCCAGCCGACGAGCCGCTCGCGAGTGCTGCTGATCGCGGATGCGCTCGCGCCACTCGCCGGCGCAACGTTCGCGTCGCTGGTACCGGTGCCGCCGATCGTGTTTCCGGTCGCGATCGGTTTTTTCTCGGGCCTGTTCATCTACGCCGCGTCGACGACGCTGCTGCCGCGCTCGAAGGATCTGGCCCTCACAACCGCGTTGCCGCTCACCCTTGGCGGCGCGGTCGCGATGTTCCTGATTACGCGCCTGGCCTGATCGCCACCTTCTTGCGGTTCAGGTTCGCGTCGAAGAACTCGAGAACACGCGCCCACGAGTCGTCGGCGGCCGATTTGTTGTAGCCACGACCCGTGTCGTTGAAGAAGGAGTGCCTGGCTCCTGGGTAGATCCTGATGTCGTGCGGGATGTCGTGGCGCGTGAGCGCCACGTCCAGCGCCCGTCCCGCGCTCGCGGTGAAGTCCTTATCCGGGTATGAGCCGACGACCGGGCACATCCGCTGGACCGCGTCGATCGCGAAGCTTCCGCCCATGCAGAACCCGATGGCGCCGATTCGATCCGGGTCGACTTCGGGCATGCTGGCGAGGTAAGACAGCGCGAGCTTCAGGTCATCGACTCCGAATCGATTCACCGATCCGCGCAGCATGCCGGCCATGTAGCGAGCCATGCAGATGGGCTTATTGCGGTCGCTGAAGAGGTCGACCGCCAGCGCCGCGTAGCCCTCGCCGGCCAAGCGCTGGGTGATGGCTCTGATGTTGTCGTTGAGCCCGTATATCTCGTGAATGACGACGACCCCAGGGCGCGGTCGGTCGCCGTCAGGCAGAGCCAGGAACCCGCCGCCCTTGACAATGTTGCGCGGGACGTCGCGTGTGTTCATTCGATTCAGAATCGTAGCGGCGGCGCGGTCGGGGCCGTTCAGGCGCGGGGTATCATCATTCTTCGCGCGCGACGTGGGCCCGTGGCGCAGTTGGGAGCGCGTCAGACTGGCAGTCTGAAGGTCAGGGGTTCGAATCCCCTCGGGTCCACAACGTTCAACTGACGGTCCCCGACTGACACACAGGTCGGAGTGCTCGCGTGATTACGAAAGGAGCATATTGGCCTGGTCAAGCAGCGCCTGGCCCTGCGTCACCAGTACGTGCGCCTGCTGCTCAGTAATTGGCTGGCCCTCGAACTCGGCTTTCTCCAGCAAGCCGTTCATCTGCAACGACAGCGCGTCGCGCTGGGTGTTGAGCGAGGAGAGCTGGTTCTCGAGGGCCACGTAACGACTGTCATCTGACGCGTTGCCGCTTGCGACGGCGTCGGTCGACACCATCAACGTGACCAGTCCGAACTGGCCGACCGCAGCGTCGATCTGCTTGTACATGACCGCGATCCTGGCGTAGCCGCCGTTGAGCTTGACGGCCGCCGGCGTCGCCCAGCCGTCGAGATCCTCCGTCAACGCGCGGCCGTCGTGCGCGTAGTCGTCCTTAAGTCCTAGCAGCAGCATGATCGTGGGCCGGATGTCGGAGTGGTCCGACCACGTGGTCCTGTCGATGCCGATGTTGTCGACGCCAGGCCCGACCATGCCGAGCCACGTGGTCGTGATATCGGACTGGAAGTCACCATGGTTCCAGGCGAAGGCCGGATTCTCCCTGACGCACGGCGAATTGCAGTTGGCCGCTCCGGCAAACAGGAAGTAGTTCGGGTGGGCGAACAGCGTGAAGGTGGGCGTCCGCGCCGGGTCGGCTGTGACCATATGCAGGATGTCCATCTCGACCGGGTCGGCCAGGGCATCTGTGATCGTGTCGGTGTCGCCTGTGATGGGGTTGGCGGCTGTAAGGCCGGCCGTCGCGCGCTCTAAATTGCGGGTGACGGCGGCGTCCCGCGCAGGATTGCCGGTGATGTAGACGGTCGCGGCTGAGTCGCTGTGCATCGCGAACGGCGTGGTGATGCGCTGCTCAGTCGCGAGTAGGCCCGGCAGGTTGCCGTTGATCTCCCCGATCTTGCTGTAAGTGCACGGCGTCGTCACGCCGTCACAGCCGTCTGGGCTGGGCGGGCCGCCCACGAAGTGGTCGCCCTCGTCGGCCGTGAACACGAACAGCGTGTTGCTCTGGTTGATCCCGTCGCCGGCGAGGCGCTGGAAGAACTGGCCGAACGCGGTGTCATACCCCTTAAGCGCGGCGACGTAGCCCGCCTCACCTGGCCCGTACGCCGGTCCGGTCAGAAACTTGTCGTGGGCGTCGTTGATGTAGGCATAGGTAACGGGGATTCCGTGCTCCTGCATGTCGGCGACGTACGCCAGCGAGACCCTGGCCGCCATCCCGGCGAATCCGGGGAAGCCGATGTGGCCTGACGCGTCCTGGATGGTGTCGCCGTTCAGGTCCGCGAGCTCGACTCCTCCCGTACCAGTTCCGCCGATCTGTGGCGCCACGTACTTGTGGCCGAACAGGCCCATGAAGCCGGTGTAGCCACCTGGCTCGTCGGGCAGCAGGTCCGGCCTGCCGTTATTGGCCGCGGCGCACAGCGAGCTCGCCTGTGTGCAGTGCACCGCGACACCCACGAAGTCGGCAACAGCCTGGCTGGGGTTGCCCGCCACCTCAGCCGCCTCGGGCGATCCGGCGCCGAAGACGGTCGGGATGTCGGTGGCGAGGTTCTCGAGCACGGTGTTGACCGTGGCCACCTGGCCGACGTTGCAGCCCGCCCTCGTGAATGGAACCCAGGGCGCGGGCGTGTTCTTGCCGTCGGCGCCGAGCATGTTGAACTTGGTGTCGGTTGGGGTCGAGGTGGTCGGATCGAAGATCGGGTCGGTCCAGTAGGCGAACGAGATGCCGACGCTCGTGGTCCCCGACGGCGTGAAGTAGCGATAACTCGTGCCGATCGGTACGCCCATCCTGTCGCCGTACAGGCCGGTGAAGGAGGTCAGGATGTCGGTTGCGTCGTGCGCGATCAGCGGTGTGTGGTGGTTGGCCAGCAGCACGCCGTTGTTCTCGATGAAGTTGAGCAGGTTGGGCATCTGCTCGAGGTCCGAGGGCACGTTGGGGTTGTCGCGGGTGAAGTGGACGTTGTCGAACTGGATGTGAATGACGTGCTGTATCTGCTGGTGAGCCGAATTGAGCTGGCAGACGCCGGTTCCGCCCGCTGCGCTCGCCGTCGCCGGTGGGCCGGCGGCAAGAGCGGTGGCGACAATGCTCGCGCCGGCGGCCAGGGTCAGGAGCCTGCGTCGTAGACGTTTCACGTCTGACCTCCCGTCTTCACACCTGATTTTCAAGTTCATGCTGTACGGCGACCCGAGCCCAGGAAACGGGCATCCTCTCGGCCGCCAACTCGAGGCTGGGGCTCGAAGCATTCGCCGTCATCGGTACAAGTACCGGGGCCGGTACCGGAATCTGGTACCGATCTTTTCGCCTACGGCCGGAAGTCGCGCCGGTCTGAGACCCAGCCCCTCAGCAGTCGAAGACGGAATCGCCGGCGACGATCAAGAGGTTCGAGGTCGAGCTGGCGAGGCGAAGCTTCATGACCTCTCGGTAGGGCTGTGAGTGGTACCAGGTCATCGCCTTCTCGCGATCTTCGAAGCGGATGATGAAGAACCTCTTGGGCTGCCAGTCGCCCTCCAGCACCTCCGCCTCACCCCCGCGAACCAGGTAGGTGACCTCGCCATAACCTTCGAACGTGGCCTGGGCGCGGCTGCTGTACTCGGCGTAGGTCTCAGCGTCGTGCACGTCGATGTCGGCAACGAGATAGACGGCCAACTCTTATTCCTCCCATGTGGCGGTGGTCGGCGTGGGGGGCTTTCGACGAGGACGATCATCGCTCCTGCGACGTTCCGGGAGAGTCTCGCAAGATATGACTTTGCCTTGCGGCCGGCAGCGCCGCGGTGCTAGTCGGGGTGCCAGTAGATCGCCGGGTCGGCGAACAGCGCGGGAGTGCCGCCGGTGTGAACGAAGACGATGAGGTCCGACCGCTGAACGCGACCCGCTTCGATCTCGCCCATCAGCCCTCCAAATGCCTTGGCCGTGTAGACCGGGTCGAGAAGGATGCCCTCGCTGAACGCAACGGTCTCCAGAGCCCGTCTGGACAGCTCGGTTGGCATCCCGTACCCACGGCCGATGTAGTCACTCCATACCGTGGGCGAGGCGTCTGGCACCGGCAGATCCAGGTTCCCGCAGGACTCGGACATGATCTGGCGGACTCTTGCGACCCGATCGGGCACGGAGCGCGAGATGCTGACACCGACGACTTCCGCTTCGATTCCGGACAGCGCCACCCCCAGGGTCAGACCGGACAGAGTCCCGCACGATCCGCCCGCGCACACGACGTACCGGGCGCGTTCGCCCCGCTCATGGAGCTGCTGGGCGAGCTCGAATGCGCAGCCCACGTAGCCGAGTGCGCCGAGACCGTTGCTGCCGCCGCCTGGAATGACGTAAGGATTGCGGCCGCTTGCGCGCAGCTCGTCCGCCACTTGCGACATGCACTCGGGAGCCGGTCGATCACCGGCGAACGTCCACGTCGCGCCAAAAAACTGGTCCAGCCACATGTTGCCCTGGACCTGCTCGATTGGATGCCCTGCAAACACCAGCCGGCACTCCATGCCGGCCACGCGCGCGGCTGCTGCGGTCATCCGGCAGTGATTCGACTGCGGCGCGCCCAGGGTCACCAGGACGTCTGAACCTGCGCGCACAGCATCGGCAACGAGGTACTCGAGCTTGCGGGCCTTGTTGCCACCGAATGCGAGGCCCGTGTTGTCGTCACGCTTGATCAGGAGTCGGTCCAGGCCTATGGCGGCCGCTAGGCGTGGTGCCTCCTGAAGCGGCGTGGGCAGCGTGGCGAGCTGCAGTCGTGGAATTCGGTCGAGTTCAGCTTCCACTGACCCAGCATACTGACGTCCCATTCGGGCAAATCGACTCCGCCTGAGTCATGCGATTTGAAGGCGGATGAGACAGCGCTCGATCGATGGCATCCGTAAATTCAACTTCGTCCAGCTGTCGCCGTGATCGTGGCTCTCCCAAATCTCGCCGGAGGCGAGGCCGGCCAGCAGCTGCCCGGGAGCCGGCCCCGAGATCAGCGCGTAGGGCATGAAATCGAGCGGCTCCGGCAGGCCGCCGCTGACACGCCGCCAGTTCCCTCCATCGCTTCGGAAGATGGCTGCCTGCGCATGGTCGGAGTGGGCCTGGACCCCAGGGGCGACCGAGACGTACCAGCAATTCGGATTCGCCGCGTCCGCCGCCACCGCCCATCCGTATTTCCTGTCCAGGCCCGCCGGCCGCCTCCATGTCTCCCCTGCGTCCGTGGAGCAAGCCCCGCCGCCGTATCCACCCTCGTATAGACGACCGTCGACGGTGGCATGCGCCACCAGGTGATGACAGTCGCGCATCGCGCCGCGACGATGGTCCTGCCACGAACGCCCGGCGTCCGCCGAGCGAACCACCGCTCCCGCCTCGATTCCGGCGACGATGAGGTCCGGATCCTTCGGCGAGAGCGCGATCCCCTGCACGTAAGCCTTGAAAGGCCGCTCGGCGGGAGAAAACCAGAAGCGCCGCGAGAAGATGCGCCGGAACCCCCCGAGCTCGCGCCATGTCTCGCCGCGGTCTTCGCTCACGAACAAGCACGCGGGCTCGGTCCCGGCGTAAACGCGCCCTGGAGCGGCCGCGCTGATCGCGAGCGACTTCACGACCCAACCATCGAGTCCTGAAGGACGCCAGGTCCGGCCTCCGTCATCACTCCGCAACACACCGCCGCCCTGGGTTCCTGCATAGACGTTGTGCTCCGCCCGCGGATCGGCGGCCACGCATCGCACGTCAAATCCGGCGGCCACCCTCTCCAC
>VBIA01000182.1:7720-25533 GCA_005879985.1 Chloroflexota bacterium
TTTACGCCGCCCTTAACCACGCGCTCTTACACTGCGGACCACATCGATCGCGCCGCTGGTTGCGCGATTCCCAGCACTGCAGGAGGCCCGGGTGTCCGTTCGGCTGACGCGTGGGCCCTTCGCATACGGTGACTTCGGTCGCCGCGGCCGCCTCGACGTTGTCGTCGGTGATACACGCCAGGGCCGGGTGCATGTCTACCTCGAACGACGCGACGGTGGGCACGCGCCGGCCGGTTTGTATCTGGTGGACTCGCCCTCCTCGATCGTGGCCGCTGACCTCGACGGTGACGGCTTCCTCGACCTGGCGATCGCCAGCGAGCCGGCCGGCTCGGTGACTGTGCTCAATGGTCTGGGGGATGGCCGGTTCCGCTTTCTCGCGCGCTACCCGGTCGAGCGCGCACACCATGTCAACGCGGTCATCAACACTCGAGGCGGGGTCGACCTGGTGGTCGGTTCGCCCGAGAACCCCGTCGTGCTGAGCGGAAACGGCGACGGAACTTTCAATCGCTTGCACCGAACGCGCTCTGCGCACAAGAAGCAGGACACCTCGTTGACCGCTCGCGAACGCCAGGTGGCGCAGCTCGCGGCCCTCGGCTATCGAGCCGGGGAGATTGCGGCGCGGCTGACCATCGGGATACGCACGGTCGAGACGCACCTCGAGCACGTCCGTGGCAAGCTCGGCGTGCGCTCAAAGGCGGACCTGGTGCGTGTCGCTGCTCTTCGCATCGCCTTCTCCGTACTGAGTACGGACGACAGGCAATCCTTGGACACCTAGCCTCACGTCGCAAATCGCGTCCGCGCCTTCAGGCCAGTTCAAGGAGTTCAGCATGGGCATCAGTCAGTTTGTCGGCGCGCGCGCACGACGAGTCACGGTGTCGTTGTTCGGAGCGACATTTGCGCTCGCATCGGCAATCGTGATCACGCCGGTCACCGCTTACGCGGCGAGCCCGGTCACGATCAGCAACACTGCCAGCCCCAGCCCCGTGCCGACCGGCACACAGCTCACAAACACGATCTCGATCGTCAACACGGGCGGCGCAAAGCTCACCGGCCTCAACCTGACCGACCAGGTCAGCGGAGAGGCTGGCCTCGGCTACCCGCCACTGCTCGTGCTGACCAGCAGCCAGGGCACCTGTTCGCAAAACAACTACCTGGTCACTTGTAGCGGCGGGACGCTCGCGGGCGGAGCCACCTGGACGGTGACCATTCGCGGCGTTGTGACCTCGTCGAGCGGCACCACCATCAACAACACCGCCACGGCCTCGGGTACGAAGTCCGCGACCACGTTCACAGCCTCCGCCACTTCTTCGGTGCTGGTCACGGGCGTGCCGAACGGGCCGCTCGCCGACCTGACCGTCAACAAGGCTGGTCCGGCGAATGTGACCACGTCGAGCCCGATGACGTACACGCTCACCGTCAACAACATCGGCTCGCTCAACGCGAGCAACATCGAGGTGGTCGACACCGTTCCCGCCGGGGTAACTGCCATCACCGCCACCGGGACGAACCTGTTCGTCTGCACCGTCACTGGCCAGACGATCGACTGCACGGGTGGCGCTGTAAACGCAAGCTTCACGGGCACGGTCACGATCAATGCGACCTCGCCGTCGTCCGCCGGCACGATTACCAACACCGCGGTGGTCGACCCGACCGGCGCGATCGCCGAAACGAGCTACCTCAACAACACCTCACAGCAGGTGCAGACAAACGTCAGCGCGGCTCCGCCGCCGCCGGCGCTCAGCCTGACCCTGTCAGACAACCCCGACCCGGTCGTACCCGGGCAGCTCCTCACCTATAAGGTCATCGCGACCAACTCGTCCACGGGTCGCGCGGACTACGTGTCTCTGACCGATGGCACGCAGGGTCTCGTCGCCGCCAGCATCGCCGTTTCGGCGACTGTGACCAACGGCAACGCGCCGGCGTGCTCCGTCAACGCGCCGCAGGTCATCTGTACGACCAACCACTGGTACCCAGGAGGCACGTTCGTGATGACGGTGACCGGCACCGTTATCGCGACCGCGGGGACGACACTCATCGACACGGCATCGATCAACGGCAACATCTTCAACAAGGGCGTGACCAACACGGTCACCGAGACCACGACGGTGATGCCGGCTGTCGACCTGTCGATCACCAAGTCGGCTTCGCCCAACCCGGTCTGTGCCCGGTCGTGGCCCAACGGCGGCACCAACGAGTGCACCGGGGGGTTGACCTACACGTTCGTGATCGGCAACTCGGGCATCGAGTCGACCACCCAGGTCGCCGGGGCCAACATGCTGATGCTTCGCGACCCGCTCCCGGCGGGCGTCGTGTTCGACAGCGCGATCGCACCGGCCTTCGCCACATGCAGCGTGGACCCGAGCAACGTGCTGACCTGCACGGGCGGCAACCTCGCGGCGCAGGCGACGACCACAGTCACCATCAAGACGGTCGCCCCGGCGGTGACCGGCTCGATCACCAACACAGTCACGGTCAACGCGTTCAACGCCATTCCCGAGAGCGACACCTCGAACGACACCGCGTCGGTGACGACGCAGGTGGTGACGGGTGTCGATCTCATGATCCGCAAGTTCGACAACGGGCCGAACGACCCCGCGGGCTTCGACCCGATCGCCACCAGCGGCACCGAGACCTACGTCCTACTGGTCGACGACATCGGCCCGCAGAACGCGAGCAACATCCGCGTCCGCGACACCCTGCCCGCGGGCACGACATTCCTGTCGGTGGCAGCCGACCACGGTTTCACCTGCTCGTACTCCGCAGGCGTCGTGGAGTGCGTGGGCGGATCCCTCCTGGGGACGGCCGCCGAGTTCTACCCGCCCTTCGGCGCGCCAGGCGCGGACACGGCGAAGATCACGATTAAGATCTTCGCCCAGCCAGTCGTCGGCACCATGCACAACATCGCACGCGTCAATCCACTGAACGAGATCCCGGAGATCGACTCGCCGGCCCAGGCCAATGACATCGCGACACAGGACACCACCGTTGTCAACGGCGGAGCCTCGCAGGGCGCATACATCGACCTCACGATCGGCGTGGTGCAGAGCAGCCCCAGCGGCAGCGTCGCTCCGAACGGCTCCCTCACCTACACGATCACCGTTGGCAACGACGGCACCGACCCCGCGAATGCGGTCGCCGTGCGCAACTTCCTGCCGGCCGGCACCACATTCGTGTCAGCGACCGGCTCCAACCAGTTCCACTGCGTCAACAGCGGGCCGACCAGCTCGGGCGTTCAGATCGACTGCACGGGCGGTTCCATCCCAGCGGGCGGGAGCGCCACCATCGTGATCAACTCCTTCGCGCCGGCGACGCCCGGAAGCTATACCGACCAGGCGATCGTCGACCCGATGAACGCGATTGCTGAGGGCAACGAGACGAACAACACGGCCTCGGTGGGAACCAATGTCGCCATCGGCGGCGGCAACGCGTACATCGACCTGAAGATGGACCCGACCACCACAACGATCAACAACCCCTGGACCGGAAATCCGGAAGGCCATGTCACCCCGAATGGCGTCTACAGCTACACGCTGACGGTCGAGAACGTGGGCACCAACCCGGCGTTCAACGTCGAGGTGCGTGACTCCGTCCCGGCCGGCACCACCTTCGTCTCGGCGGCCGACTCGTCCACAGTGGGCGGCTTCACGTGCTCCTACTCGAGCGGCGTCGTCGACTGCACGGGCGCAACCATCGACGGCTCCCTCGACCTGGTCCCGGGCGTCGGCACCTCGCGGATGATCACGATCTTCCTGCGGGCGCCCAACGTTCACGGTGTCACCCTCACCAACACGGCGACGGTCAACCCGACCGGCGCCATCCCCGAGGCGAGCACCCTCAACAACACCGACACCGTCATGACCAGCGTCTTCTCCAACGTCGACGTCTCGGTCACCAAGACCGGCCCGACCACGGCCACCCAGAGCCAGACCGCGACCTATGACATCACGGTCATGAACAACGGCACTGACCCGGCGCTCGGCGTGCAGATGCACGACCCGCTGCCGGTCGGGGTGATCCCCCTTTCCGCCTATGTCGACGACCCCAGCAACAACAACTTCGCGTGCGCCGTCGCCGAGAACCCGATCAACGTGGTCGACTGCGTCGGCGACCTCAACGGCTCGATTCCCAGCGGGTCTGTGCTGTCGGCGAAGATGGTCGTCATCCACGTCGACGTCTTCATCACGGCGACCGACGGCACCAACTTCACGAACCAGGCGTGCGTCGACCCGGCCAACACGATCGTCGAGTTCAACGAGCTGAACAACTGCTCCACCGTCAGCCAGGGCGACAACGAGATCTACAAGATCACGGTGAGCAACCAGGGCGACGCGGCGACCACGGCTGCGATCACGGTGACCGACAACCTCGACGCCAAGCTGACCTACGTCTCGGCCGTCGCCACGAACAGCTTCACCTGCACCTTCGCCTCACCGACGGTCACATGCACCGGCGCCAGCCTGGCCCCAGGCGGCAACACGGTGATCACGCTCACCGTCACCGTCAACTCCTCGAGCGGGCCCATCGCGAACACGGCCACCGTGAACAACGACCCCGCCGAGCAGGTCACGAACAACAACTCATCGACCGCCAGCATCAGCGTCAACGGTGCCTCGATCGACCTCGTGCTCACCAACCAGGGCGACAACCCAGATCCGGTGGCGCAGGGCGACAAGGTGACCTACACCTTCATGGTCACCAACGGCGGCAGCAGCGACGCGACCGGCGTCGTCATCACTGACGTGTTCTCCGACCTGACCGGGATGACCTTCGTGTCGGCGACAGCCTCACAGGGCTTCAGCTGCACTCTGTCGGTTGCCACGGTCACATGCAACGGCAACCTCACGGCCGGTCAGTCGACCACGGTCAAGATCGCCTTCCAGACCACTTCCACATCACCTGCGACCGAGACCAGCACCATGACCGTCAACCCCGGCCACACCATCCCGGAGTCCGACTTCACCAACAACGCGGCGACCGAGGTCACGACGATCTCAAACGCGATCTGCAGCAACTGCATCGACCTCGTCCAGGACGACATCATCGCCCCGGCGACGGTCGCGGCCGGCGACAACATCACGTTCACCACCACGGTGGGCAACATCGGCGACCACGGGACCGACCCGCTGCACAAGGTGGTCGTGACCCTGTACTTCTTCGGCAACCTCGACTCCCCGACCTACAGCACGACCAACGGGTTCGTGTGCGCGACCAATACCATCACCAGCACCCCTGGAGTGTTCCTCGAAGTGGACTGCACCGGGGACCTGGCGGCCGGCCAGGGCACCATAATCACCGTCAATGCCACCGCGGCCGGATCGTCCGGCGATCTCATAGACGCCTACTCCTATGTCGACCTCGATAACGACATCGCGGAGTTCAACGAGTCCAACAACGGCTACGCCTTCTGGGAGGTGACCCTCACATGAGGCGGTCCCGCTGGACGCGCTGGGTCGCAACACCCGCCCTGGTGGCCAACCTGGCAGCGCTGGCGGCACTCGGTTTTGTAATCGCGGCGACCGCGGACTCGTCAGTCTGCGGTCGCCATTACGTGGCCGGCGGGGACGACGTCCCGTTCGGCAACGAGGTGGACACCTCGCAGAACTTTCCCAGCCACCTGATCAGCGACCACCTGGCGACCTACGGGTATTGCGTGTACAACCTGGCGCAGAACGGCACGACGTCATCCACGTACATCTCGGGCGGCCAGCTGGCGACCACCTGGAACCGCGCGGCCGACCTGATCACCCTGACAGTGGGCGAGCAAAATTCTCCGATCGTCGACCTCATCGACTCGTGCTACCAGAAGATCAAGGACAACGACTTCACCGGCGCGCTGAGCTGCGCCCTGTCCGCCTATTCGAACTCAGGGGCTTACACCAGCCTGACCAGCAACCTGACCTACACCCTTCAGCAGTATCGCGTGATCATGGCCGGCCGGCCCAAGCTCGTGGTCGCCGTCACCGGCTACCCAAACCCGTACCCGGCCGCCTCGGACGCGACCGCCGACGTGCCTCAGCTGTGCGTTCCGTTGATCGACACGATCCCGACCTGCACCGCCCGCTGGCTGCAGCTTCCGCTTGCCCTGACCGCGATCGACCAGACGTTCCAGAAGCTGAACACCACGATTCAGAACGCCGTCAAGCCATTCGCGATCGGCTCCGGTGGACGCATGGTTTTCGTCGACACCTACACCAAGATCCGTTCGCACTGCATGCAGATGGACGTCTCGATCAAGACCACCGTCGAGCATCCGGAAGAAGATGGCGCGGTCCATGAGCACGACTCGCAAAAGGATTTCGGCTGCTCGAGCCCCTGGTTCGTGAAGCAGTCGGACGTCAACACCACACCGGACTACCTCGACCCCGCCGCGATCGGCGTGCTGACCAAGGAAAGCCAGACGGTTTCCGGCATGGGGATCCACCTCAACGAGGACGGACACACCTGCGTGTCCAACCTCATCTGGGAGGCCCCGATGATCGACGGCACACCGCTCAAGTGGAGACTTGGGGTGCCGGAGGCGCCGAACTCGAACATCTGCCAGTAAGGCGGCACCTGGAGCCCGGCGCAAGAGCCGGGCTCCAGACGCCAGGTCTATTCGCCTCCGCCACCCCTCGCGCTCAGGTCCCGGTCCTCCATCTCCCACGCGTGGTCGAGCATGTGGTATGCGCTGTGCCGGATCACGAACTGGACCGTCCAGGTCCTCGCCGGCACCCCGCGGGCGTTGTAATCGCGGATCGCCGCGCAGAACGCGTCGCGGTGGGCGCGGAGATCGGCGGGGCGTCGCCAGGCGTCGTTTGGCGTGAGGACGCCGACCTTCTTCGCGAACTCCTGGATCTCGGCGCCGTTCGCGTGGCGGACGATTCTGTCCCGATCGCGCCCGCCTCCGCGCGGTCCCTTTCGGAGCTCGGCGGAGACGTGTGAGGCGACGTCGTCGAAGTAGGTCCAGCTCGCTCGCAGCAGGGCGATCTTCCGCTCACAGGCGGTGTCGCTCATCGGCGCGTGTTCCGGTCCTGCGGACTTATACGAGAGACCGTAGAAGTCGGTCATGCCGACGCCCTGGATCCGCTCTGCGACCGCCAACTTCCCGGCTGCGCGGAACTCGTCCGCGAGGCCGGCTAGCTCGGCGATCTTCGCGTATCGCGGGCGATATTCGGCGAGCACCTGGAGCGCCTCCTCCTCGGACTTGCCGCTCCTGTCCCAACCGGGCCAATCGAACGCCGAGGCGACTGCGACGGGCTTCTTCCGGCCCCGCTCGACCATGACTCGGATCGCGGTGCCCATCTGCGTCACCCTAAGCCACGATGGCCGTTTAGCCGCGGCCGAAGGATAGGATGCGACGGCGGTGGACTCCGTACGAGAGCGGGCGGTCAGGTCGTGGCCGCGCTTATTGCTGGTTGCGGGCGCGGCCGCATCCTTCTGGGGCGCGGTCTTCTCGGTCAAGCGCTGGGTAGATCACTACCGATCTGACCAGGCGGTAGACGACTTCCGCGTCTACTACTACACCGCCCGGCTGGGAATCGAGCAGGGCTGGAACCAGATCTACAACCAGGACGCCCTGCGTGCGGTGATGGCCAGGCACTTCACCGGCCAGCTGGCGGTGATCGATGGAGGCCACACCTTTCCCAATCCGCCGCCACTCGCGTGGATGATCGCCCCACTCACCGTCCTGCCGTTCGGGCCGGCCTATGCGATCTGGTCGCTGGTCGGGCTGGCATCGGTCGTGGTCGCGTGGGCCATCGCGGCTCCCTTCAGCGGGCTCGCGCGCGTCGCGTTGTTGCTCACCGCGGTAGCCATCTGGCCCGTGCACTACTCCCTGATCTTCGGCCAGCCGACGCCGGAGGTCATCGCACTGGTGGCGGCAGCGTGGTGGTTCCTGGAGCGGGATCGCGTGGCGCTGGCGGGAATCGCCCTCGCGCTGGCGACCGGCCTGAAGCCGCAGGACGTGATCCTGGTCCCGGTCGCGCTGTTGCTGACCGGCCGCGCGCGAGTGTTCGCATGGTGGGCCGGCGGCTGCCTCGTGCTGGGGCTGATCTTCTTCGCGTCGCTGGGTGTTCAAGGCGTCGTCGACTTCTGGGACACCACGGTCGTGGTCGAGAGCTACCCCGGGCACAAGATCATGACGCTGGCTTCGCTGTTCGGCCCGGGCCTGCCTGCGTACGCGCTCGAGGCAGGTTCAGCCGCACTCGCGCTTTACGGCGCGTGGCGCCACCGCTCACGACTCAAGCTGGTGATCGCGCTCGGCCTGCTCGGATCCGTGATGTCCGCTGTACACGCACACGAATCCGACTACTGCATGGTGCTGCTTGCGGCCTGGCTGGTACTGGCCACTCCGACCTCGGCCGCGGCTCGCTTCTGGCTGCTGCCCGGAGTGCTTGCCGTGCAGACAATGGCCATCGGTTTGCCGCTGCCGACTCTGCTTTGGGAGATCGTCTGGCTGGTTCTACTGGTTGCGGAGCGGCCTCTGCGCGAGGCAGAGAATCGAAACACCGAAGGGCAGGTTGGTGCGGGCGACCAGGCCGGATTCCATTCCGAACACACGGGTCAGGGTGCGATTCAGCGGCCCCGGGGCGGGGAAGTTGAAGTCTGATTTGTCGGATCGAAGGCCGGGGATGAGCCGCCGGGTCAAGCGGATGCCCGCGATGGGCGCGAACAGCAGCGTGTTGAAGAATGTGAGGCGGCGGACGACCAGCCCCTCGGCCTCGATGCGCTCCCGCAGGAGCCGGGCGGAATAGCGGCGGTGATGCATGCTCACCTCGTCCTGCGCTCCCCACAGGAACCTGTAGGCCGGCACTGAAACCATCAGGTAGCCGCCCGGCCGGATCACCCTCGTGACCTCGGCCAGCGTCGCGCGCTCATCGGCGATGTGCTCGAGCACGTCGAGCATCGTGGCCACGTCGACGCTTTCGTCCGGAAACGGAAGGTGTTCTCCAGACGCCTGGACAACGACGTCAAGGCCTCGCTCGAGGCAGTAACCGACCGCTTCGTGGTCCACGTCAACGCCGTACGCGCAGCCGTAGCGCGACAGGCTCGCCACCATGGTTCCTGTTCCGCAGCCCACATCCAGCAAGCGCCGCGGCGATCCGTTGCGCGACTTCGGCAGGTGATCGTCCAGAAGCCGGAGGATGATCCGCCGCCTGCCGAGGAACCACCAGTGGCGATCCTCGATCTGCCGGTACTCGCGGTAGAACTCGCGCTTCAGCTCAGTCTCGTGCCGGCTTGAATTCGGTCACCTCGCTGCGCGAGGGAGCGGTGACGCGGAGTCGGTCGAACTCCTTTCGGCTTGGAAAATAAATCCGCCTCCACATGCTGAACACGGTCGCCAGCGTGCGCGGGATGTCCGATGGCCGGACCGTCGTCTCACCGGCCATGCGGGGATAGTGCCGCACACCCTTCTCGGCAATCCGGAAATTCCACTTGCGCGCCTTTGCGAGCAGCTCGGTGTTGACGAAAAAGTTGTCGCACTCGATGCTCACCTGCTGGACGACCTCGCGTCGCATCAGCTTGAACGCGCAGTCGACGTCGCGGACGCGCAGGCGAAACAGCACGCCGACCAGGCGGTTGTAGATCCACGAGAGGATGCACCGGAGGACGGTGTCGTAGCGGTAGACGCGAAAGCCGGTGACCATCTCGTACTCGTCCATCAAAGGAAGGAAGTACTCGAGCTCCGAGACGTCGAACTGATTGTCGGAGTCCATGAAGAACACGAAGTCGTAGCGGGCGCTTGTGACGCCGGTCCGCAGCGCCGCGCCATAGCCGCGGTTGGTGTGATGCGACAGCAGCCGGACCTTGTTCTGGCTGTGGCGGACGAGCCCCTCGACGACGCCTCCAGTTCCATCCGAGCTGCCGTCGTCCACGACGATCACCTCGTACTGCTTGGCGAGGCGGGTCGCCGTGGCCACGCACTGTTCCACAGCGCGCTCGATGTTGGCCTCCTCGTTGTAGGCGGGAAGCACGATCGAGAGGCTGGCGACCGGTGTGCTGCGGGCGCGCCGGTTCACGGGCGAAGTATATGTTCGGGCGTTCGCGGCCCAGCCTGGCTACCAATAGGTTTGACCTTTCGCCTTCCGCTCTGCTAGGTTTGGGCCTCGCGTCTGGGGCGCGAAACGAAAGCCTGGGGGTAGGCGTTGCGTCTCGATCGCTATGTGACCCATGGCGTTTTGCTGTTGGTGGCCGCCCTGATCTCGGGCTACACCTTCTCCGTTCATCTGGTGCCGCGCGCCGGCGCCATTGATGCGGCCGCGGCCGGACCGGTCACGGTGGGCGGCGATGCCTGGTACGGCCGCGACAGCAGCATCATCAAGCCCGTCTACATCCCAACGGCGCCGCTGCCGAACCGGGCGCCCATGATCTATACGGTCGCGGCGGGGGACACGCTCGACTCGATAGCCAGAGACCTGAAGATTCCGTTCCGCGAGATCACGTGGTCGAATCCCGGATTGCGCCTGCCGCTCAAGACTGGGCAGGTCCTGCGCATCCCGCCTGTGAACGTGCCGGGGTTCGTCGTCGTGGTGCGGAAGGGTGACACGCTGGCGAGCCTCGCCAGGGCCCACGGCGTCGATCCGATGGTGATCGCCGACTTCAACCGCATCCGCGGCCAGCTGACTACAGGCTCGATGCTTGTCGTTCCGGTCGATCCCGCGCTGGGCCCGAACCTGTCCAGCGGTGTCGTTGCCGACCCCATGGCTCCCGCCAGGTTCATGTGCCCGATTCCGGGCGCGCAGATCATTCAGAAGTTCGGTCCGACCGGGTTCGCGGTGGAGCCTTCATACAACGGCTATCTGCACTTCCACACTGGCGTCGACATCCTGGCCGGCTACGGAACACCGATCGATGCAGCTGCGGGTGGGATGGTGACCGCTGTGGGATTCGCGGGTGATTTCGGTCTTCGCGTTGAGATCACCGACAGCTACGGGCTGGTCGAGGTCTACGCGCACATGTCGTCGATCGAAACTGCAGTCGGCGAGCCGGTGCAGCAGGGAAGGGAGATCGGACAGGTCGGCAGCACCGGGCTGTCTGTTGGATCACACCTGCACCTGCAGCTGGAGATCGGCGGCGCGCCGGCCGACCCCTTGCCGCTGATCGGCTGCAACGCATAGTCCTCGTCAGTCGGTTGTGGAGGTGTGGCCAAAGATGCGACTCAGACTGGCCCTCGTAATCGGCGCTTTGATCGTTGCCGCGGCGTTCGTCCCGGCCTCAGCGCAGGCTGTGTCCGGTCCAACCGTTGGCGCCAACAACCTGGTCGACCTTGACCACGGCCTGCAATTTCCGCAGAACAAACAGAACGAGCCGGCGATCACGCGCGACCCGATCACCGGTGTTCTCGTCGCCGGCGCCAACGAAGAGATCAGCCAGCCCCTGTGCCGTGGTACCTCGACACCACTTACGTCGCCATGTCCCTTCAAGCCGGGCGCGCCGACGAGTGGTTTCTATCGCTCGACTGACGGCGGCAGCACCTGGACGGGCGGCTACCTGCCCGGATTTGCGAGCATCGGCCGCACGTCTGGCGGCGACCCGACGCTGGACTTCGGACCGAGGCTGTGCACCAATGGTGCGTTCAGCTACGGGTGCGGCGCGGTGATCTACTACGGCTCCCTCGCCGATCCGTTTCCCGAGTCAGGCGGCGAGCTCGGCACTGTTTCGCGCACGCACGACGACGGGCTGACCTGGGCCGACCCCGTGGTGGCAGCCCCGGCCAGCAACGGCAAGTTCGTCGACCACCCCTGGATCGCTGTCGACAAGATCGCCGGCAGCCCCCATTTCGGCCGCCTCTACTTCAGCTGGGCGCAGTTCTGCAACAACTGCGCCGGCAACGGCAACGTGAAGATCTTCGCCGTCCACTCAGATGACGAGGGCATCACGTGGAGCAGCCCCCTGCAGCTCAGCGCCGCCAACAACAACACACCGCAGGGCTTCCGGGAGACCGGCCAGATGACAGTCGCGTCCGACGGGACGGTGGAAGTGTTCTGGACCGAGAACGCCGACTCGCCGAAGTACCCGAGCCTGCAGGTCGTGACCACTTCGAAGGATGGCGGCGACACCTACACCGCGCCAATCACCATCGCGCAGGTCATCGACTACCCGCTGCGCGGCACGCCTTTCGATGCGGTCGACCTGTTCAATCGAGTGCCGGGGATGAGCGCTCGTGTCGACTGCTTCCCGCACCCCGCAGCCGACCCGACGTCGAACAAGGTTTATGTCGTCTGGTGCGATTTCTCCGGTGGACACGGCACCGTTCAAGCGGCCGTCTCCGGTGATGGCCTGAGTTGGACTTCGCTTGGAACCGTCGCAAGTGTGTCCGGCCGGAATGCGTTCTTCCCCGAACCCGCGGTCGCGGGCAACGGCGCGGTGGCGGTCGCGTTCGACGCGCTCACGGCTCCTCCGGCGAACAACCCGTGGCAAACCGGTGTACAGACGTACGACGCGTACGTGACCGAGATGTCCGGCGGCTCGTGGTCGGCGGCGGTCCGCGTCTCGACCGCGTCATCGAACCCCGAGGGTTCCTCCTACAACAACCTCCAGGAGCAGTTTCTCGGCGACTACATCGGCATCGTCGCGGGGCCTTCGACCGCGTGGGCGGTCTGGACGGACTCGCGCAATGCGGCTCTGTGCTCGGCGGTGGGCTCCTACCGTGCAGCTGTTTACTCGGGGTCGAAGACTGCGGTGGCGCCCAACCCCGACACGGCATGCCTCACGGACTTCGGCAACAGCGACACGTATGCAGCCTCGATCGCGCTGTGAAGATAGGCGGCGCCCGGCGGCGCCGCCTGTCCCTCGATTTCGGTGATCGACCCTGAGGCCCGCGCCTACCTCGATTACGTGACCTCCCTCGGCCTGCCGCCGCTGGCGGAGCAGGGAGCTGTCGAGGCGCGCCGCCTGAACAGCCTGCGCGCGCCTTCGCTAGCGGGTGAGCTCGAAGATGTCGCGCTCATCGAGGACGGACGCCTATCAGGTCCCGGCGGCCCCATCCCGTTTCGGCTCTACTCGCAGGCGCCGGATCGGATGCTGCCCCCATTGCTTTATATGCATGGCGGCGGATGGGTTGTTGGCGATCTCGACACCCACGACTCGGTGTGCCGCGCGCTCGCCCGCCGAGCCGGTTGCGTCGTGCTTGCCCTCGACTACCGGCTGGCCCCGGAGAATCGGTTTCCCGCCGCGGTCGAGGATGCGTGGGCGGGCCTGAACTGGCTTCGCGACCACGCGGCCGATGTCGGTGCCGACCCAGATCGGATCGCGATTGGAGGAGACAGCTCGGGCGGGAATCTGTCCGCGGTGCTCGCCCAGCGATCGCGCGACCGCGACGGCCCGAAGCTGGCCGCTCAAGTCTTGATCTATCCCGTCACTGATTGCGACTTCGACACTCCGTCATATCGAGACGCTGCGACTGGATACGGGCTCACGCGCGAGTCGATGCTCTGGTACTGGAACCAGTACCTGCCCGATGAAGCCAGGCGGGTGTCGCCCGATGCTTCGCCCCTCCGCGCCCCAGACCTCAGGGGGCTGCCTCCGGCGCTGGTCATCACCTGCAAGCTCGATCCGCTGGCGTCCGAAGGGGCGGCCTACGCAGAGGCGCTCAGGTCAGCCGGCGTGCGGGTGGAGCACATCCACGAGCCCGACATGATCCACGGCTACATCCGGATGGGAGGCGTGGTCAGCCGGGCTCGCAAGTCGTGGGACGACTGCGCGCGCTTCCTGCACCGGGAGTTTCAGGCGGGCGATTGACGCAGGGCACCTTCGTGGCCGGAAACCGCTCAGACTGTGAGCAGCCCGACCTTCATCGCGTTCATGACCGCCTGCGTCCTGTTGCCCGCGTCGAGCTTCCGGAATATGCGGCTCAGGTGGTTGCGCACCGTCTTGTCGCTAAGGCCGAGCTTCGAGGCGATCTGCTTGTTGGAGAGCCCGCGCGCCACCAGGTCCAGGACGTTGATCTCGCGGCTCGAAAGCGCGACGGCCGCCGCCGGGGGGTGGGTGCCATTGGTCGAAGCGCGGGCGCCGTTGGTCGCGGCGACCGTCGCCGTCACATTCGAAAACCGAAGGCCCAAATCCATCCCCACTCCTTGACCTGATGGCCATCGCCTCGCGTGAAGGCGGATCCCCTCAGGAATTCCAAAGTATATGTCCAGTCTTAGCAACGGCTGAAACGCTAAGTCTGGTCGCCTCAAAGTCGTTTTCGACCCGTCTAGGCTTCAGTCAGTGAATACGCACGCCGGGGCCGCCATCCCCTCTCCAGACACCAGCCTCGGCGACTCGTTCGCGTGGCCGTTCCGGGACCCGGAGTGGTTCAACAAGATCGTCCTGATGGGACTGATCGGGCTGATCCCCGTCGTCGGCTGGCTGCAGCTCCTCGGCTGGATGCTGGCCTCGCTGGACAACCTGCGCCACGGCTGGCAGGTCCTGCCGCCGGCCGCTTTCCGGTACGCGACCCGGGGCATCAACCTGTTCGCCGCCAGCCTCATCTGGGGGCTGCTCGCCGCGGTGCTCGTCTACGGGTCGATGGGCATTGCCATGTTCGCGATGCTCTCGCTGGCGCCTCAGTCAAGCGACGGCGGCGGCTCCGCAGCGTTCCCGTTCATCGTCTTTCCGCTGATGTTCGGGATGACGGCGGCGTTCGGGCTGATCTTCATCGGGCTGTACGTAATCATCCCGCCGCTGATCGTGCTCACGGACCGCACGGGACTCGGCGGCGCGTTCAACGTGGCCGGCTTCGTCCACGCGATCCGCACCAGCCCGAGGGAATCCGTGGCCGCGGCGGCGCTCGCGCTGGTGAGCTACTTCATCTCCGGGCTTGGCTCGTACCTCTGCTACGTCGGGATCCTGTTCACCATCCCGTACTCGCTGGCGATGCTCGCCGGCGTCCTTCGCTGGTACGAGGTGAACGCGAAGCCCGGAGCTCTGCCCTAGGCGCGTTCGTTCGTGCTGACGATGACCTTCAACACCCGGAGCAGCTCAGCTCGCTCCCGCTGATCGAGCGCGCGAACGAGGCGGCGGGTCATCACGTGGGTGCGCGGTATGAGGTGCTGCATCACGCCCACGCCCTTGGTCGTGAGCGTTATGGTCTTGCGACGTCCGTCGCGCGCGTCTCTTTCAGTGCTGATCAAGCCCTTGGCGCCGAGCCGGGACACGACCTCGGCCATGGTCGACCGGTCGAGTGACACTCGGCTGCCGAGGGTCCGCTGGTCCAGGCCGTCCGGCTCGCGAAGCAGTGCGTTGAGGGTGGCGAACTGCGGGGACGTCACGGTGTGCGACACCTCCTCGTCCCAGAGCAGGTTCATCGCCTGAAGCGCGCGCCGGAGCAGGTGCCCGGGATGAAGCATGAGATCCTCAGGCGGCAGCCCCGAGTCGGCCTTGTTCTTCTTCCGCTTCGTCACTTCTTATCGACCACCTGATAGCCAACTGGCAGCAGTCGCAGGCCGAGGCGCTCTTCGATCGTGCCCCACAGGCCCCTGGGCAGCAGCAGCGCGAACAGCGCGGCGGTCGCACCAAGGCCGACCAGGTACCACGGTCCTCCCTGAGTAAAGGTGGTCTGGATCGCGAACAGCAGGATGGCGCCGAGGATGGGGCCTTCGAACGTACCGAGGCCGCCGACCAGGACCATGAAGATCATGTACGCGGACCACTGCACGCTGAACACGGAGCCGGGTTCGATGAAAAGCGTGTTGGCGACGATCAGGACGCCGGCGGCGGCACATCCGAATCCGGCGAGCACGAACAGAAGCCGCTTGCGCGCGGCCACGCGCACGCCCAGCGAGCGAGCCGCGTCCTCGTCGTCGCGAATCGCCTGAAGCGACGCGCCAAGTGGCGAGCGGAGCAGGAAGAAGAGTGCGGCGAGAAACACGGCAGTGAAGGCAAGGGCCAGCCAGAACGTGTACGCCTGCCGGTAGTTGGGGTCGTACTGGTAGAGCTGGCTCAGCGAGATGCCAGTGCCCGCGCCGAGGTCCTGGTCGAGGCGAACTGAGATCGAAGCCACCTCGGCGATGACCCACATTCCGATTGCGAACTGCGCCGCTCGCAGGCGCAGCGCGAACAGCGAGATGGGGATCGACAGCGAGCCGGTGACCACCAGCGCGACGACCATCGCGATGTATGGCGGCATGCCGAAGCCCGCAAAGAACACCGTGCCGTAAGCGCCGAGGCCGATGAACGCCTGCTGGCCCACTGACAGAAGCCCGCCGTAGCCGGCCAGCGCGTTCCACATCGCGGCCAGCAGGACGAGGATCAGGAGCGTGGTCGTCTTCTGGACGATGTCGGGGCTGAAGGCCAGCGGCACGCTTGCCAGCAGGAGCGCGACCATGCCGGTGCCGCCGGTGAACAGCTTCGAGGTGCGCGTCCAGCGCCGGACCTTCATGCGCGCGCCCCGAATCGAGCCAGGTTGACACCACCGAACCTGAGAATCAGGACCGCCAGGAACAGCAGGTGTCCAGACAGCGCCGCGTACTCCGGATTCAGCTGCGCGCCGAGTGTCTGAGCCACGCCGAGGGCGAGGCCGCCCAGGAGAGTGCCCCACAGCGAGCCCATCCCTCCGATGACCACGGCCTCGAACGCGAAGATCAGCTGCGTCGGCCCGCTGACGGGGTCGAACACCGACCGGATCGCGAGGAACAGACCGCCCAGCCCCGCGATGGCGACCGCGATGGCGGTGGCCCTCGCGTAGACATGCCGGCTGTCGATGCCGATGAGCTCGGCGGCGTCGGGATCCTCCGCGGTGGCCCTCATGCGCCAGCCAGGCCGCGTCCTCGACAGGAACAGGTGGAGCGCGGCGAAGACCACGAGGGCAACTGCCAGCACCACCAGGCCGAGCGCCGAGATGGTGATGCTGCCGAACACGTTCCAGCTCTCGGTGGTCAGCGCGCCTGCACTCGCGCCGAGCGAGTGGACGTCAGGCGAGAACCTCAGCAAGAGAAGGTTCTGGATCACGATCGAGAGGCCGAACGTGGCCAGCAGCGGCGTGAGGATGCCCGCCTTCAGTGCGCGCTGCAGGACGGTGAGCTGCAGCACGTAGCCGAACGCGATCATCGCCGGCAGCGCGATCACAAACGCGACAAGTGGCGACAGGCCCGTGCTCTGCACGATAACTAGCACGACGTACGCGCCGAGGACCGCGACGTCGCCGTGCGCCAGGTTGATGATGCGCATGACCCCGAACATCAGCGACAGGCCGCAGGCGAGCACCGCGTAGAAGGCGCCGAGGAAGATGCCTTGCAGGATCGCGTTGGCGACACTCATGCGCCGGTGCCTCCGGCCGCCGCGCGCCGCAGCCCGAAGTACGCGTTGACGATGCGATCGCGGTCCAGCGACCGCGCCTCGCCCTCCAGCACGACCCGCCCCTCGAGCATGCACACAACGCGGTCGGCGACCTTGAGCGCCCGCCCGAGGTCCTGCTCCACGAGCAGTACCGTCATGCCCTCGCGGATCACGTCAGCTAGCGAGCGGTACACCGCGTCGACCGCCACCGGCGCGAGCCCGAGCGACGCCTCGTCAAGCAGGAGAAGTCGCGGATTGGTCATCAGCCCACGCCCGATCGCGACGGCCTGCTGCTCCCCGCCCGACAGGGTCGCGGCCGGCATGTGCAGCCGTGGCTTCAGGAAAGGAAAGACCTCGAGCACCGCTTGCACGTTCCAGCGCCCGCCGGTTCTGGACGCGGCTGCAACGCGGAGGTTCTCTTCCACAGTGAGACCCGCGAACAGCCGCCTGCCTTCGGGCACCAGCGCGATGCCCCTTCGAACCCTTGTGTGCGCGGGCAGGCTCGTGATGTCAGTGCCATCCAGCTTCACCCGACCCGCATGCGGCGGGTGCGCCCCCGCGATCGCGCGCATGAG
>VBIA01000183.1 GCA_005879985.1 Chloroflexota bacterium
GCGACGGTCTCGCCTTCCGCGACCTGGAGACTGACGCCCCGCACCGCCTGCAGCAGCCCGTAGCGACAGTCCAGGTCCTCCACGGCAAGCAGGCTCATGCGCGATTGCCCAGGTAGGCGTCGATGACAGCGGCCTGCGACACAACGGCTTCGGGTGGGCCCTCGGCGATGATCCTGCCGGCGTCCATGCAGACCAGGCGGTTCACCACCTGCATCAGCACGTGGACGATGTGCTCGATCCAGAGCACGGCGAGGCCGGCGTTCTTGAGCCCCGCGACGGTTTCGACCAGCGCTGCCGACTCGGCGTCGGTGAGGCCAGCGCCGATCTCGTCCAGCAGAAGCACCACAGGTTCGACAGCAAGGGCGCGTGCGAGCTCGAGGCGCTTGCGCTGAAGCAGGCCCAGGCTTTCGGCGCGCCGGTTCGCAAGCCGAGTCAGGGCGGTCTGATCGAGCAC
>VBIA01000184.1 GCA_005879985.1 Chloroflexota bacterium
AGTCTGGTGCAAGGGCGCCGGATAGCACGTTGAGCAGCGTGGTCTTGCCCGCGCCGTTCGGGCCGACGACGCCTACGGCCTCGCCGCGATTGAGGACGAGGTTGACGCCGTCCAGCACCGCAAGCGCCCGAAAGCGCTTGCGAACCTCGACCGCGGCGAGCGTCGCCGGGCCTTCAGTCACGGTCCGGAATTATCCGGCGGTATACGGCTGCAGCGTGCCCGCGACCGGGACGTTGGGGTCGGACGAGTTCTCGCAGATCACGAAGTCGACCGGCCACTTCGAGACGCCCTGCTTCCACTGGCCGCCGATGATCGGCG
>VBIA01000185.1 GCA_005879985.1 Chloroflexota bacterium
TGTACGTCCAGGTCGGATGCCAGTACACGCCCGACGCGAGGCCGTTGCCGATCGCGCCTAGCGAGCTGACCTGCGACGGGAAAAGGCCGGTCTTGGCGATCTGCGCGATCTTCACGTGCTTCGTGTAGCCCTGCTGGTGCGCCTGCTGCCAGAACGTGGCGAAGTCGGGCGGAATGGGGAAGGTGTTGAAGATCTGGCAGTCCTCGGCGATGAATTTCTGGATCTGCGCGGTGTAGTCGTTGGTGCCGTCCTCGTACGCGCCCGGGTCGACGATCGTGTAGCCCGCGCTCTTCAGCGCAGGCGCGAGCGCGCCGCGGATCGCGTTGCCGTCGGCGTCGTTCGGATACATGACGCCGACCTTCTTATTGGTGGATATCTGCGGCCACAGATGCGTATAGGCGTTGAAGAACTGCTCGACGCCGAAGCAGTAGTGATAGATGTACTTGAAGGTCGTCGACTGTCCGATCTTGCCGCCGAGTCCGAGGTACCAGGCTTGCCACGGCACGACTGTCGAGATGCACGGCACACCCGCGGCCTCGCACGCGGCAGCCACAGGGTTGGTCGTCTCCGGCGTAGACGTGGTGAGCATCAGGTCAACCTTCTGGCTCTGGATGAGGTCCTGCGCCACCTGGGCGCCGACCGACGGTGTCGACTGCCCATCGCGAGAGAGGATCTCGACCGAGTAATTGCTCCCGCCGATGTTGATGCCGTTCTGGAAAGCCTTCTTGGCCAGGCTCAGCACATAAGCGTCCGGCTCACCGAAGCCGGCGGCCGGCCCGGTGATGGGGCTGACGTAACCGATCTTGATCGAACCGCTCGACGACGACGACGAGGAGGAGAGACACGCCTCGAGCAGACCCGGCACCGCCAGTCCGCCAAGGACTACGCCGGTACCTTTGAGCATCTCGCGCCGCGTGATCGACGGCGCCGAAACCTTCCTCTTGCTCACCTGATTACTCCTTGCTGTTGTTCAGGCCTGCGGGAATGGTCCGTGTACAGACGATCCGAGTCTGCACCAAGCCATAATGCTCGTCAAGGGCGTTGACCGAGCCGGACTTCGAGCCGCCATATCTCTTTCCCGACTATCGCGCGACACAGCTGCGCGCGCCGCGCCGCGAGCTGGTGCGATTGCCCGATGAATGGTTCCACCACCGCGGCGGCCCTGCGTTCGGGCGCATTACGGTCAAGGCGGAGGATTCGGACCTCACGCGGCAGCATCGGGGAGAGCCGCTCGGAGAGCGAATCATCCTCACCGGTCGGGTGCTGGACGGCGACGGCCGGCCCGTACGCCACACGCTGGTCGAGGTGTGGCAGGCGAATGCCGCAGGCCGGTACGTCGATCCGGTCGACACCCATCCGGCGCCGCTCGATCCGAACTTCACCGGCGCGGGACGCTGTCTCACCGACGGCGGGGGCGTCTACCGATTCGTGACAGTCAAGCCCGGCGCCTACCCGTGGCGCAACCACCGCAACGCCTGGCGGCCGGCGCACGTGCACTTCTCGCTGTTCGGCCCGCAGCTTGCGAGCCGGCTCGTGACCCAGATGTACTTCCCTGGCGACCCGCTCATACCGCTCGACCCGATCCTCAACTCGATCGCCGATGCCCGGGGCCGCGACCTGCTCGTTGCGAAGTTCGACCCGGAGGCCACTGAGCCCGAATGGGCGCTCGCGTACCGGTGGGACGTTGTCCTGCGCGGTCGCGACGCGACGCCGAACGAAAGTTGACGATTCCGACGCCGTCGCAGACCGTCGGTCCCTTCTTCGGCTTTGCGATGCCGTTCGAGGACGACACGCAAACGATCGCGCCGGGCTCGGACGGGGCGGTTCGCATCGAGGGCCAGGTGTTCGACGGCGCCGGCGAGCCCGTGCCAGATGCCGTGGTCGAGATCTCAGAAGGAGACCAGTTCGCACGGTGCGGAACCGATCGCGAAGGCGCTTTCCATTTCACCGTCCGCAAGGCGGCGTCCTTCGACGTGATCGTCTTCGCCCGCGGACTCCTTCGCCACCTGGCGACCCGTCTGTACTTTCCTGACGCGGATCCTGACGGCGACCCCCTCCTTCGGATGATCGAACCCGAGCGCAGGCACACCCTTATAGCGTCGGCGAGTGAGGGCGGCCTGCGCTTCGACATCCACCTCCAGGGGGATCAGGAAACGGTCTTCATCCAGCTCTGAGAGCTACGAGCTCAGCGGCGCAGCGCGGCCACAGTCCAGACCACGCCAGACTGGTTGTGGACCGTCCGCAGCCCGTGCTGCTCAGACGTCGAGAAGATGTCGCTGGGCGGGTGCAGGAAGATGTGGAACTCGCGCCGGGTGGCCCGGAGAATCGTGTTGCCGAGGAACATCGCGATGCGCATCCACCAGGTACGCCTGGGAAAGCTCATCACCAGCAGTTCCCGCGCGTGTTCGGATGCAGTGCCCGCGAGGCGCGGCATGTCGGGGTAGCAGCAGATGACGCGGTTCATGATCACGATGTCCGCGCCGTCGACTGCCGCGCCGGCAGCAGCGAAGTCCATGATGCGGCGCTCGACTCGCTCCTCCAGGCCCATCTCGCGAAGCAAGGCTGTGGCTTCCTCCTCATA
>VBIA01000186.1 GCA_005879985.1 Chloroflexota bacterium
CGCGATGTGCGGCGTGATCACACCGGGGCAGCCGCCCGACAGCACGAAGATGACGCGCTGTGCGACGTCGGCGACCGGGATGGCCAGGAACTTCGCGGTCCACTCGCGCAGAGCCACGTCGGCCCACACGCGGCCCCAGTCGTCGTGCTGTCCAGTGCCTTCCGTCTTGCCGACAAGCGCGACGAGCGTGTCGGGCCTGATCTTTCCGCTGTCGGCGAGCTTCTGCAGACCCGACGTGTCCGCCGGGGTGGCCATAGGGCAGACGAACATGTCGACGCGCTGCGCTTTCACTCGGCTAATTCTCCAACCCCGGAGGTCGCTGGAAGCCGAACCCGTCCATGGTCTCGAGCTGCTCGGCGAAGTCGAGCAGCGCGTACTCCTCGCCGAGCTGCCCGACCAGCTGCACGCCGACCGGCAGCCCGTCGTGCAGTCCGGCCGGCACCGACACCGCCGGCACCTTGGCGAAGCTCACCGGCAGCACGAACTGCACGTAGCGTCTCCACTCGTCGCCGAGAAACGGCGGGACGCGTTCGATGTCCATCGGCACCATGCCAAGCGTCGGCGTGATCAGGAAGTCGTAGGCCGTGTGCAGCGGCGCGTTCACCGCCCGGTTCGCGGCGTTGGTTGCGGACTCGAACGCGTGGAAGTAGTCCATGGCCGTCAGCGACTTGCCTTGCTCCGCCAGCTGTCTGATGCCCGGGCCGAAGGTCGACAGGTCCGCGGGGAACGACGCCATGCTCGCGCGCCGCACCACCGCGTAGCCCGCGGCCACCGGTTCGGGATCCCAGGCGATGTCCTCCACGACGTGGCCTGCCGACCGCAGCGCATCGGCCGCCCGCCGGCACGCAGCCTGGCACGCAGCGTCGGCTCCGAGCGAGCTGTCCACCGCCATGCCGATTCGATGCGCGCGTTTCGACGAAGAATGCGGCTCGGTGGCGCTCGCGACCGAGAAGAGATAGCGCACGTCCGCGACCGAGCGTCCCAACGCGCCACGCGATGATAGGCCGGCCGCATCGACCATCTCGCACGGGATGCGGTCGGGCGTGGGTCGCAGTCCGACGACGCCGCAGCATGACGCGGGGATGCGCACCGAGCCGCCCATGTCCTCGCCCAGCGCGACCGTCGCCATGCCGGCCGCGACCGCGGCCGCGCTCCCGCCGCTCGACCCGCCCGGCGTGATGCCTTCGCGCCACGGATTGTTGGTGGCCGGGAAGAGAGTGTTGGTGGTGCCGATCGCCGCGGCAAGCTCGGGCAGGTTGGTCTTCCCCAGGACCGCCATTCCGGCTTTGCGCGCCCGAGCGACGGGCACCGCGTCTTCGGTGGCGATGCGGTCCTTCCAGGAAGGGGTCGCGTACGTCCAGGGCATGCCCGCGACCGGCTGGCTGTCTTTCACGGCCACGTCCACGCCGCTCGTCGAACGCGCGTTCCGGTCGACGTAGATGTAGGCGTGGATCCGCGGATCGAAGCGATCGATCGCCTCCAGATGCGCCCGAACCACCGCCTGTGGGTCGAGCTCGCGCGCCCCGGTTCGAGCCAGGATCTTGGGTGCCGGCAGCCAGACGAGCTCCTCAGTGCGCAATAGCGACTGAGTCTAATTCGTTAAAACAGGCGTACCAACCGATACTTTCGCACAGGTTGGAGTGAGAGGCCGGAACGTGAGCGCGATCCGGACGACACTGCCGCGCCTTGTCGTGGTGGCGGTCGTGTACTGGCTTGCGGCTCGGGCGAGCCTCTCACTCGCCCTGGTCCACGGCCAGGTCACTCCCATCTGGCCGCCGACCGGTATCGCCCTCGTGGCCGTCCTCATCTTCGGCCGCTCGATGGCGCTGGGCATCTTTGTGGGGGCGTTGGCTGTAAACCTTCCGATTGGTCCAACGCCGATCAGTGCGGTGCTGATCGCCGCTGGCAACACGCTCGCGCCCGTCGCCGCGGCCGAGCTCCTCAATCGCATCGGCTTCCGCCGCGAGCTCGACCGCCTGCGCGACGCCGCGGCCATCATCGTCCTGGCCGCGCTGGTCGCGATGACGCTCAGCGCCACAGTCGGCGCGTCGGTGCTCGTGGTGTCGGGCACCGTGAGCCTCTCGAATTTCTGGGCGACGTGGGCCGTGTGGTGGACGGGCGACGCGATGGGCGTGATGCTGGTGGCGCCATTCCTGCTCAGCCTCGTGCCGCGCTCGACGGCGCCCGCGCTCACCTTCACGACCGGCGTGCAGCTCGTGGGGTTGCTCATCGGGATCGCGGTGGTCACGTACCTGCTGTTCGAGTCGCCGCTGCGCCTCGAGTACCTCGTCTTTCCCTTGATCATGGTCGCGGCCTGGCGGTTCCGTCTCCGGGGCGCGACGCCGGCGGCGCTGATCGCCTCCGGCCTCGCGGTCGCGTCCGCGGTGCAGGGTATTGGCCCGTTCGCGAACGAAGGACTGCTCGAGAAGATGATCACACTGCAGGTCTTCAACGTCTTCGTCGCCATGTCGTCCTTTGTGCTTTCGGCTTATGTCGACGCGCGCGAAAGGGCTGCGAACTCCAGACGCATGTACGAGGCCGCCGAGGCCGCCAACCGCGCCAAGGGCGAGTTTCTGAACATGGCCGCGCACGAGCTGCGCACTCCGATCACCGTGCTAAGCGGCTACCTGTCGATGCTCGGAGAGGGATCGCTTGGCGCGCCGCCGCCGGCATGGGAGACCCCCATCTCTGTCCTCGCCGACAAGACGGCAGAGCTGGACAAGATCGTCGGCGACCTGCTCGACGCGTCGCGTATCGACATCAACCAGCAGCGGGCGGCCATGGGAGTCGTCGACCTGCGCCAGGTGGTGACGGCCGCAGTCGCCCGCCTGGCGGCGCGAGCCAGGCTGCTGTCCGCCGACGTGAGCACGGAGCTGCCGGACGAACCGCTGATAGTCGAGGGCAACGACGGGCAGCTGGGTCGGGTCCTGGACAACCTGCTCAACAACGCGCTCACCTACACGCGGCGCACCCCCGAGGTCGCCATCCGTGTGACGCGGGACGGCACCAGGGCGCTGGTGCGGGTCGAAGACAACGGCATAGGCATCCCGAGGAACCAGCGCGAGCGCGTCTTCGAGCGGTTCTTCCGAAGCCCGGACCCGATGATGGCCAAGGTGCCCGGTATTGGGCTCGGGCTTTACATCAGCCGCGGGCTGGTCGAGAGCCATGGCGGCAAGCTGGTGGTGGAAAAGAGCGATGCCAGGAGCGGCACGGTTTTCGCCATATCCTTGCCCCTCGCCGCCTGAGCGAACCTCGTTTCAGCGTCCTAAGCTGGGGTTATGAGCCGAGGTTTCAGGGACGAGGACGTGACGCAGGCCATGACCGACAAGGCGATAGGCGACACGATCAGCAAGGTCCTCGAGCGGGACGCGGAGCAGGAGGCGCGGTCGGCCGATCGACGCGCACATGGTGACGCCGGGTTGTGTGAGGACTGCGGCCGCCCGATCGGCGCCGAGCGCCTCGCCGCGCTGCCGAAATCGACCCGCTGCGTCAGGTGCCAGTCGGCGTGGGAGCAGGCCAACCGTTAGAGGCGCGACGGGAAAGCCGCTCGACGGATCTTCGGCGCCCATGCGGCCGATCTGCGGGCTCGCCGCTTCGCGGGTCTCCTGCGCTGCTCGCTCACGCAGTTCTCCAATGCGCTCGCTCCGCTGCTCGGAGCTTTCCTCTGGGGTCCCCGTGGCGCAGCCACGGGAGTGGCCCCTGGATCGCCGAATCTCTCGCCGAGCGCTTTCGGTCGCGCCTCAGCCGCGCAAGTAGCGGACGATCACGCGATCGAACAGCTCGGCCGCGCTGTCGGCGCCGAATCCGAGCACCTCGTGCAGGTTGAAGTTCTCGTCCGCGGAGTCGGACGTGATGCGCAGCGCGCCCCACGGCACCTGGTTCTGATGAGCGACCTGCGCAACGGCCGCAGTCTCCATGTCGAAGCAGGTGCCGTCGGGAAAGTCCTTGAGCAGCCGGTCGCGCACATCGCGTGATGTGACGATCTGGTCGCCGGTCAGCACCATGCCCGAAACGACAATCTGAGCGCGCTCGACCACCGTGAGCGCGGCGATGCGCAGCCGCTCTGTGACCACGTGATCCGAATGCAGCGTCGTCACGCCAAGCCCTGGCACCTCTCCCTTCTTGTTCGTCAGCGGCCTCGCGTCGAAGTCGTGCTGAACCGCGCCGGTGGCGACGATGAGCCGGCCGCGCTCACCTGGTTCGCCGATCCCGCCCGCGAGCCCGACCGAGATGAGCGCCTGCGGCCGGTGCGCGTCGCAGACGAACTGCGCCGCCATCGCCGCGGCCACCTTGCCCACCCCAGTGACCGCGAGCACCACCGGCTCGGACTCGAGCACGCCTTCCCAGATCGAGAGGTTGGGGCTGGTCGCGTCCGACCGTGGCAGATTGCTCGCCAGAGTCGCCGCCTCGATGTCGAGCGCCGCCAGCACCGCCGTCGGCCGGTGCCGGTTCAAGCGGCTGCCGTGTACATGTCCAGCTGGTGGTTGGTCATCGCGTTAGCGGCGCTGAGTGTAAACAAGGACCTGTTCGGGGCAGCCGACCCCGAACAGGCCCAAAAAAGAGGGGAGGGGAGAGTTAATGCTTCGCGATCAGGCACGCCCCGGCCGTCTGGTTGGCGGCGCGCAGCTTGTTCACCGTGTTGTCGTCGGCGTACGCGATGTGTGCGCAGCCGGACGGGTCGAGCGTCTCCATGATGAAATCGAGCAGGTTGCGGTTGGAGCTTGGCGCCAGGCAGAAGATGCCCAGGTTGCAGATATCGCCAACGTGCATGGGCGTGGTTGTGATCTGCGTCACCGCCCAGGTCGCGCCGGACGTGCCCGCGGTCAGGTTCAGTGACTGCGCCGCGTAAAGGTTCCAGCTGCAGATCGGCGGAAACGTCGTCGGGTTGCCGTTGGCCGGTCCGGGGCCCGCGCAGCCGCCTGGATCGGCCTTGCCGAACGTGTCGGTCGGCAGGATCTCGTTGGTGCGCAGATAGGCGACGTCAACCTTGCCCGGGTCGCCCGCGGCGATTGCGGGGAAGAAGTGAGTTCCGGTCTCGCTCGCCGGGTTGACGCGGTACGCGCTCGCTGCGCTGCCAGGGATGAGCCCGCCGCCGCCGTCCCAGGTCGCGCCGCCGTTGTTCGACCACACGACGTACATGTCGTACTCGCAAGACGGGTCGGACTGAACCGTGCCTGCGGTTGACTCGGCTGAGCATGTGGCCGGGTTGGAGCTGGCGTTGACCGCCAGGCCGAAGTAAGGGTTGCCCTGCTTGTCGATCGTGTAAGCGACGAACGGCGTCGAGGTGTCATGGCCGATGCCTGCGTCCCACACCTGCTGCGGCGTCCACGTCGTGCCGTTGTCATCCGAGTAGGAGACCCAGACCGTGTGGAAGGACTGGAGCATCGAGACGTTGCAGCCGCTCGCGTTCTGCGCAAGGTCGGCCGCGATCCATGCGACCGTGATGCGTCCAGCGTGCGGTGTGCCCGGAGGCGCGATGCTCACGCCGGCCGGAACCGTGTTGCAGAACGTGTACCCCTCCGCAACCAGAGTTCCTGTGATCGCGCCGGGCGTCACCGCCGGTGATGCCAGTACCTCCTGCGGGCGGCCAAACGTGGCGCCGCCGTCGTTGGAGATGTTCACCCAGATCTGGCTGGGTCCGTAGAAGTCGTGGTACATGAGCACGACCTCGGCTTTGGCGGTCGTGCCGCCCGTCGGGATGGAAGCCGCGACCCAGTCGCGGTCGACGCCGAATGGCGAGCAGCTCGTAGCGCACTGGGGGATGGCGCCCGCGCCATGAGTCCAGTTCTTGCCGTGGTCGACCGACTTCCACACGTCCGCCTGGAGCGGCGCGACGCCCTCGCTGCCCGCGAGGTTGCACAGATAGACCGAGTTGGCCTGGTCGGTGGCGAGGCAGTCGTCCCCGCTGATCGGGTCCGCCGTGGTCACCTTGGTCCAGGAGTTGCCTTTGTTCGTCGACGTGTACGTGATCGTTCCGCCGCTCGGCGTCGTGTCGTAAAGCTGGCCGAGGCTGTCGGAGACGATCGACGGCTCACCGCCGTACGCGCCGACGTTGGCGATCTTGTACGCCGGCGTGGTCACGGCGCCGGCCGAGGTCGAGGCGATGACCACCGCCGCCGCGGCCACAGCGGCAGCAGCGCTGCTGCGCAAGTAACGCATGAAACCAACACCCCCCGAAATTGGTACGGCCACCAGCCCGAAGCCCTACCTCCCTGCGGTCAACGTAGCAGGGAGCGGCGAAATGGGCAAGTCGACGCCCCCTCCTGACACCGCCGCTTTCAGCGCCGCCCCCGCCGCGCGGGGAGGGGCTCACGCGTAGCGGTCGTGGTGGCGCACCCAGCCCTGGGCATCGTCAGGATCTTCGTCCCGGCCCTTCGGCACGAGGTCGAGCCACTGGTATGTCGTGTTGAGCATGTCGATGCCACGCGCGTACGTCGAATACGTGTGGAAGATCGCGCCGGTCTCGTCCTTGTAAAAGACGCTCGCGCCCTCCCGGTCTGACATGCCGGGCTCCATCGTGCCGGCATTGAAGACCTTCGCGCCGCTCTCGACGTCTTGCGGCGTGAACGACGCGCCGAAGTCGTAGATGAAGTCGGTGTGAAACGACGACAGCCACTTGAACTTCCAGCCCATGCGCTTTTGGAACTCCGCGATCTTCGCCAGCGGCGCGCGCGAGATTACCGCGAAGGTCACGTCGCGATGGTTGAGGTGAACCTGCATCCCGTCGTAGTGGTCGGCCCAGAAAGAGCAGTGCAGGCAGCCCTCTTCCCAGTCGGGCGGATACATGAAGTGGTAGACGATCAGCTGGCTGCGACCGTCGAACAGGTCTGACAGCGACTCGGAGCCGTTCGGCCCGTCGAAGAGGTAGCGCTTCTCGACCTTCACCCACGGCAGCTCGCGCCGCTGACGGCTCAGCTCGTCGCGGGCGTGCGTGAACTCTTTCTCACGCGCGAGCAGCACCCTGCGCCTCTCCATCCATTCATCTCGCGGCACGACCTCGTGGACATCGATCCTGGTTCCTGCCCCGTTGCTCATGAACCCAGTATTGACTAAGCGTCACCGTGCGACTCGGTGCGCAAGCGTCGGCGGAGGATCGACAGCACCGCTTCCTCGACCGACGGCGTGATCGATCCCCCCTCGAGCAGCTTCTCGGCGCGCCTTGCGAGGGCTCGGCCGAGTGAGCCGTCGAAATAGGAGTCGAGCACCGCCGGGTGCACGTAGCTCCGCCTGGCCACCGCGCGCGTGTTGCCGAGGCGGCGGGCCACGCGATCGATCGCCTTCACGACATTGCGCTTTGCCTCAGCGTCCGATTCGAAGCCTTCGAGCTCGCGCAGGGCGACGGCGGCCAGGACGGTGCCGGCCCAGGTGCGGAAGTCCTTCGCTGTGTAGTCGGCACCGGTGATCTCTTGCAGATAGTCGTTGACGTCCTGCGACGAGACTGTGTGCTGCTCGCCGCTGTCGTCGATGTAAGCGAACAGCTCCTGGCCTGGCAGCTCCTGCGACTGCTTGACCACCCGCGCAACGCGCCGGTCGAGGACCTCGGCCTCGATCTCCTTGCCCGACTTGCCGCGGAACCTGAGGCGCAGAGTGCCGCCGCGAACTCTGGCATGGCGGTCGCGCAGCGTGGTCAGGCCGAAAGATCTGTTCTCCTTCACGTACTCGTCGTTGCCCACCCGAATGAGCGTGATCTCCATGAGCTTCACGACCGTCGCCACCACCTTCTCGTGGCTCAGGCCCGGCCGGCGCAGGTCGCGCGCGACGCGCCTGCGAATGCGGGGCAGCACGCGGCAGAAGCCGATCAGCCGCGAGTACTTGTTGGCGTCGCGGAGCGCCGTCCAGCGCGGGTGATAGCGGAACTGCTTGCGCCCGCGCGCGTCACGACCCGTCGCTTGCATGTGACCGCGCGAGGATCCGCAGATCCACACATCGATCCACGCCGGAGGAACGGCGAGCGCGCGAATGCGGGCGAGCACGGCCGGGTCGCGCACCTTCTTTCCCTCCGGGTCCCGGTACTCGAATCCTCGTCCGCGCCGAACCCGGGCGATCCCGGGGTGGGCGTCAGACGAGTAGGTGAGCCCCTCCTCTCGCAGATCGTCATTTACTTGCTTGATAACTGAAAACGCGTGCTCAGGACGGAAACACCCTCAAGTCGGCTGGGGCCGAACGCCACCCGGAGCTGGATCTAAGCTGATCCGGTAACCGTCCTTCAGCTGGATAGGAGGAGTCGATGGCTGCGACCAGCCGTGCCGAAGCCAGGTGGGAAGGTGACCTCGTCAAGGGGAGCGGGCATGTGAAGCCCGCGAGCGAAGCGTTCGGCGAGCTGCCGATCACATGGGCTGCGCGCGCCGAGCATCAGCACGGCACGACGAGCCCTGAGGAGCTGATCGCGGCCGCGCACGCCTCCTGCTACTGCATGGCCTTTTCCAACGGGCTGTCCAAAGCGGGGCACGAGGTCGAGCGGCTCGACACCTCCGCCGAGGTCGACTTCGTGCCGGGGACGGGCATCACGCAGATCCGGCTGAGCGTCCGCGGCCGGGTGAAGGGCATCGACGCCGCCGACTTCCACAAGCTGGCCGAGGAGGCGAAGGCGGGTTGCCCGGTGTCGCAGGCGCTGAAGGCGGTGCCGATCAGCCTGGAGGACAGGCTGGTTTAACGCCCCCTCCTGACCTCCCCATGAAGTGGGGAGGGACAGTTCGGTCTAGCGCTTGGCCGGCGGCGACCCGCTCAGCTCCGGGAAGCTGACCGCGCCCTGGAGACGCATCTCCTTCAGATGGCCGTCGATCCAGCGCCGCGGATCCTTGATCACCTTCATGCCGTCGAGGCAGTCCCACCACCGGCCGCTTACGTCCCGCCCCGCGACGAGCAGGAACACCGGACGCCTGGCAGGCTGCCACGCTTTGAGCACGTAGGGCAGGAGGATGCGCCGGGGCGGCGCCTTGTCGGGGAGGGTGAGCTCGCTCGCAAACAGGTGCTCGCCGTAAGCCGCAACGACCGCGCCGGCGACGAGCGCGCCTCCCAGGTTCTCGACCTCGACCTCCATCGGCTGGCCGGTGAGGGGCGGGCTGACGAAGGTGAAGTGCGGCTGCGGCCGGACCATGTCGTCCCACCGGCGGGCGGCCTCCCTCCGAGCGCCGCGCGCCGCGGCGTCAGCCCGGAAGGCAAATAAGGTTGCCGTCAGGCCAGTGACCACGGAAAGGGCCCCCAGGATGACGGCGAGCTGCTCCGTTCCCACCTCTCGTTCTCCGGTATGACGTACCAATGCCTCCGATCTGGCGGCCGTTGGTCGGGGCGTATGCTGGAGCGCGGGCATGGAAAAAGCAACTTTTGCCGGCGGATGTTTCTGGGGCGTCGAGCACCTCTTCAACGAGATCCCGGGCGTGATCGATGCCGTCTCGGGTTATGAGGGCGGCCACGTCGACAACGTGACCTACGAGCAGGTTTGCTCTGGCCGCACCGGGCACGCCGAAGCCGTCGAGGTCACGTACGACCCGTCCAGGGTCACGTACGCGGAGCTGCTCAACGCCTTCTGGAACATGCACGACCCGACGACACTCAACAGCCAGGGCCCCGACTTCGGGCACCAGTACCGCTCGGTCATCTTCACGCACAACGCCGAGCAGGAGAAGGAGGCCCTCCGGTCGAAGGAGGAGGCGCAGCGCTACTTCAAGAAGCCGGTCGTGACCGAGATCGTGCCGGCGACGAAGTTCTGGCGCGCCGAGGAGTACCACCAGCGCTACTTCGACAAGCACGACGGCCACTACTCCTGCCACTTCATGAGGGGCTGGGTCCCCTCGGAACCTGCCGAGGCTCCTAAGACCGCCTAAGTCGGGCTGAAAGCCCACCTCGGGCATCTATCTATATGAGAGGGAGCAGGCTCCCTCTCATCGGACCGCTCAACGGCGGCCCTGCTCTCCCTCGATGCCGCGCGACGTGAGGTGACATTGGGACAAAGTCATGGCCGGGCGGAGCCCGGCCAACCCTGCGACGCCAGAGCACGCCGCGCCGAAGACGTCCTGCAGGGCTAAATCGGGCTGAAAGCCCACCTCGGGCCTCTATCCTTTCCGCGTTTATGCGGTGTGATCACTGCTCGCACGACGTCCCGGACGGCGTCTTCTGCACGCGCTGCGGGGCCCATCAGGGCACGACCTACGAGTTCGGCAACGCCAGGACGCGCGAGCACCGCTACGCCGCGCATCCCGCCGAGCACGTGGCCCAGCCGTCCGTCATCACGACCCTGTTTCCGCACCTCGGCCACCACAAGGTCCATGAGTTTCGCTGGGCGCTCATCGTCGGCCTGGCCGGCGTGCTCGTCCTCTACATCGCGGGTCTGATCACCGCAGCCATCCTCGTCTCGGCGTTCCTCGTTCCGGTTCTCTACCTGATCTATCTGTACGAGGCGCAGGTCTACAAGGACGAGCCCGCGGTGGTGCTCGGCTTCACCATCGGCGGAGGCGTGATCGCCGGGATCGTGGTCACGCTGCTGGTCCACCTGATCTACAACCCGCTCGCCAACAACCCGAACCCGCTCGGCCAGCCGACCATCAACATCGGCGCCGTCCTCTTGCTCGGCGTGCTGGTGCCGGTGGTGCAGGAGGTCATCAAGCCACTGCCCGCGATCTTCTTGCCGAACCGCGCGGATTTCCCTGAGACAGTCGACGGGCTCGTGTTCGGAGTCGCGGCAGGCCTCGGCTTCAGCCTGGCCGAGACGCTGATCAACTTTTCGAGCACGATCGCATCGCTGCCCGCTCATGTCGAGCCGGGCAACTGGATCTACCCACTCGCCACCATCGCCGTGCTGCAGCCGGTGCTGCAGGGAAGCGCGACGGGGATGATCGTCGCCACCATCTGGCGCCAGCGGCTGGGCAAGCTCCGCGGCCGCGAGATCGGGGGAATCGTGATGGCGCTGCTCGCGCACCTCGCCTTCTCAGGCGGCGGCCAGCTCTTGGCCCAGACGTCGATCAATCCGCTGTTCATCATCATCTGGCAGGCCGCGATCGTCGGCGCGCTGCTCGTGTACATCCGCTACCTGCTGCACCACGCGCTCCTGGAGGAGGCGGCGCACATGGGATTCGCGGAGACCGTGTGCCCCAGCTGCCACATGCACATCGTCGCGTCGGGGTTCTGCCCGAACTGTGGCATGGCTCTGACCGCGGCGCCATCGCACATCAAGCGCAGCAGACGCGAGCGCGATGAAGCAACCACGCGTACTACGAGGCGTGGCTGAGCGATGGCGCTCGTCTGCCCTCGCTGCGCTACCCAGAACCCAGACGGCAACACCTTCTGCCAGGCGTGTGGGTCGCCCCTGAACGCGCCGCCACCTGCGCCGGCGATGCCGGTGGTTGCCGTGCCGGCGTCGCCCTTCACGGAACCCCCGGCGTACACGACGCCGCCACCTCCCGCTGCCTACGCGCCGCCGCCTCCTCCACCGGCGGCCTACCAGAGCCCGTTCTACCCACCGGGCAGTGGAGCCGTCCAGCCGCCGGTCCACCGCACGCCCTGGCTGGTGATCATCGCCATCGTGGTCGTGCTGGTGCTGGTGATGGCCGGCGTTGGCACGGTACTCGCCGTGGGCTTTGCGCACTCGAGCAACCAGGCGGCCAGCGACATCAAACAGCTGTCGAGCCCTTCACCCGCCGGCTCGCCGAGCCCGGTGCCGTCGTCATCGCCGTCGCCGACGACTCCAACCTCGGCCTCCAACGCCGGCCTGGCGGTACCGCTGCCTGATGGCTGGGTGGTGGAAGCCCAGGATTCTGAAACCATCACGCTTGTCAATCCCAGCAGCACCGGCTCGATCACCATCGCGAGCGGCTCTTCGAGCCCGTCGCAGAGTGCGCAGCAGAACAAGTCCACCGTCGACGCGTTCTTCAAGGAGCAGTTTCCGGACACGAAGAACTGCACGGGCAGCAAGACCACGACCGGCTCGCTGAATGGAGTCGCAGGCATCTCATGGGAGCTGTGCTTCACGCTCACAAGCGGCGCGCAGTCGGTGCCCGCCGCGGCGCTGCTCTTCGTCGGCGCCAACCCGAGCGGGAGCGTGTACTACGCGATGTACATGCTCACGATCGCGAGCAACATGCCCGCATTTTCCAAGGAATGCGGCCCGATCCTCAAGGGCATCCAGTGGAAATTGAAGTAGCCCGGTAGCTCGGAACCGCCGGTAACTCCGGCGGGTATGGTTTACGCCGCCCATGTTTGGTCGCTGGGGTCGCTTCGTCTACCGGACGCGCTGGTGGATGCTCGTCTTCTCGGCCGTTCTGCTCGGGCTCTCGATCGGCGGAGTCGTCACCGGCGGGACCCTCGCCGGCAACGGCAATTTCGGCGCTGAGCTGCCCGCGGGCAAGGCATCCAAGCTCATCCAGCAGGAGATGCGCCCGAACCAGGCCGCATCGGCCGGCTCCGAGATGACCCTGCTCTTCGGCAGCAGCACGCTGGTCGCGACCGACGACGCTTTCAAGTCAGCGCTCGAGCAGGCCGTGGCGCCGCTGCAGACGGACCCGCGCGTCACGAGCGTTTACACGCCATACACGGTGCCCGACCCGTCGAACCTGATGTCTCGCGACAAGCACCACGCGCTCGTCGAAGTGCAGCTTCGAGACAAGTCGTCTGCCGCGGCGAAGTACTACCACGAGCTGCTGGCGATGGTTCATCCAGGACCGCTGACGGTGGTCGCCACGGGCCAGGTGCCGCTCAACGACGCGTTCAACACCACGCTCGAGTCCGACGTGCAGCGCGGCGAGGTGGTGGCCCTGCCCATCGCGCTTCTCGTGCTCGTGCTGATATTCGCGTCCGTCGTCGCGGCACTGCTCCCGCTCGGCGTCGGCGTGCTCGCGATAGTCGGCGGCGTTGGCGGGACGCTGTTCCTCGGGCGCTTCACCGACGTCTCGCAGTACGCCATCAATGTGGTCACGCTCATCGGCCTCGCGGTCGCAATCGACTACTCGCTGTTCATCGTCAGCCGCTTCCGCGACGAGCTTGCCGCAGGCGAATCGCGCGAGGAGGCGCTTGCGATCACGATGGCCACGGCCGGCCGCGCGATCACGTTCTCCGGAATCACTGTGGCCATCGGACTTTCCGCGATGCTGTTCTTCCAGGGCACGTTCCTGGCCTCGATGGGTGCCGCGGGAGCGATCGTGGTCGGGATCGCCGTCATCTACGGCCTCACCTTCCTGCCGGCGCTGCTGGCGGTGCTTGGCCCGCGCGTCGACCGGCTGCGCCTGCCGTTGATCGGGCGTCGCGGTCCTGAGGGAACTGGCGCGTGGCATGCCATGGCCACGTGGGTGATGAAGCGCCCGCTCGTCGTGCTCGTGCCGGCGGTGGTGGTGCTCGTGCTGGCGGGCACGCCCTTCCTGCAGTTGCGGCTCGCCAACGGTGACGTCGACGTGCTGCCGCCTTCGAACGTCGCCCGCCAGGGCTGGGACATCCTGCGGGGCGATTTCCCCGGCCAGAACCAGACCACCATCACTGGCGTCGTCTACTACCCCGACGGCAGCCCGCTCACCGCCGATCACATCGGTGCGATCTACGACCTCAGCCGTCGCCTGGCGGCCCTGCCCAACGTCGACAAGGTGCAGAGCATCGTCGACGTCGACCCGAGCCTGACCCGCACCGACTACGTGCGTCTCTACTCAGACCCTACGACTCAACTGCCCGCGGCTTTGCAGCAGGCCCTGTCTTTGGGCGCAGGTCCGCACATCGTGCTCATCGACGTGGTGACGAACAAGGACTACACGTCCGAAGATGCACGCAACCTGGTCCGTGACGTGCGTGCCGAATCGGTGCCCGACGGCCAGGTCCTCGCCACCGGCAGCACTGCGTTCGACCTCGACGTCGTCGACTTCATCGTCCAGCGCACGCCGGTGGCGGTCGGTGCCGTCGTGCTCGTCACCTACATCGTGCTGTTCATGCTCACCGGGTCGGTGGTGCTGCCGCTGAAGGCCGTCATCACGAACCTCGCGTCTATCTCCGCGTCGTTCGGCGCGCTGGTCTTCGTCTTCCAGCAGGGCCACTTCAGCGACCTGCTCGGATTCACGCCTCAGTCGATCGATCCAAGCATCCCCGTGATCCTCTTCAGCATCGTGTTCGGCATGTCCATGGACTACGAGGTGCTGCTGATCAGCCGCATCCAGGAGGAGTACCGCCGCACGGGCGACAACCAGAGGGGCGTGGCGCTTGGGCTCGAGAAGAGCGGCCGGCTCATCACCGGAGCGGCGGCGATCATGGTCACGGTGTTCTTCGCGTTTGCGCTGGCGCAGGTCGTCATCATCAAGTCGATCGGTGTCGGCCTTGCGATCGCGATCGCGATAGACGCGACCATCGTCCGCATCCTGATAGTTCCCTCCGTGATGCGCATCCTCGGCCGCGCCAACTGGTGGGCGCCGCGGCCCCTCCGCTGGCTGCACGACCGCATGGGCACGGACGAGATCGCCCGGCCTTCCGCGCAGCAGCCGGCGATCCCCTAGCGGAGAGCGACCGTGCGACCAATAGCGGCGTTGATCGGAGCGCTTGTACTGGCCATGAGCTGTACCAGCGCAGCACCGGCGGCGACCAGGTCGACCGCCGACTGGCCCATGTTCCGCGGCGACCTGTCGCGCGACGGCAATGCGCCGAGCGCGACGCTAACCCGAGACCAGCTCAAGCAATACAAGCTCAAGTGGTCGCACACGCTAAACGGCGCCGTGGACGGCACGCCGGTCGTGGTCAACGGCCTCGTCTACGCCGCATCCTTTGGCGGCCGGCTCGACGTGTTTCACCTGGACGACGGCGCGCAGGTCTGGTCGGACGACGGTCTCGGCGCGATCAGCGGCACACCTGCGATTTCCGGTCACACGCTGGTCGTGGGCACGCTCACGGGTCATGTGCTGGCGCTGGATGCGACCAACGGCAAGAAGCTGTGGGATTGGGCAGCGCCCGGCAGTCGGCCCGCCATATGGTCGTCTCCAGCGATCCACCGGCGAACTGTCATCGTCGGAGTCGCGTCGCCGTACGGCGACACTCCTCTCCAGGCGGGCCGGATCGTGGCGCTCGACCTCGCCACCGGCGCCGTGAGGTGGAACCTCTGCCTGCGAGGCAACTGCGCGCCGGGCTCAGGCGTCTGGTCCTCCGCGGCCATCGACAACGCCGGCCATGGCTTCGTCGGCGTGGGCAATCCTGACGACGCGGTGGTCTCGTTCGACGTCGGATCGGGCCAGAGGCTGTGGACGCAGAGCATCACGCCCGACCAGCGGCGCGACCTGGACGTCGGCGCCACGCCCGTCGTCTTCCAGATCGGCACTCGCGAGGTCGTGGCGGTGGGCTCTGACGGCGGAGTCTTCGCGTTGCTGAACGTGGGAGACGGGAAGGTGATCTGGGCACGGCAGCTCGTGTCGGGCAGCGCGGTGCACGGGCTCATCGCTTCGCCGGCCTACGACGGCAAGGCCCTGTACGTGGCCTCGGCCAGCCCGCCTACCGATGTGTTCGCGCTCGATCCGCTGACCGGCGCCACGAAGTGGCATCGCGGCCTGGGCAAGCCGATCTACTCGGCGCCGGCGGTGGGGAACGGCGTGGTCGTTTTCGGGGCCGGCGACCAGGCGGGTGGCAAGGGTGGCGTGTACGCGCTGTCGACCGATGACGGGTCGCTGCTCTTCGGCTACGACGACACGTACGCGGTTCTCAGCGGTCCGTCGATCGCCGGCTCGAATGTGGTGGTCGGCGACGCCGGCGGCAACGTGATGGCGTTCGGACCTTAGGTGCTACTGCAGCGGGAACGGCGCCTGCCACCAGTGAGGCACGTCGTCGACCTCGATCGCGACCACCCATTTGACCCACCAGAAGCCGAGCTGGTCCGCCGCGACGAGCCGCACCGGGAAACCGTGGCCGGGGTCGAGCGGCCGGCCGCCGATTCGCGTCGCCAGCAGAAGTTTCGATGCGCTCGGGAGCGCGAAGCGCCGGTCGTAGCCGGTGTGCGACACGACGCGAATCGACGCGCCTGACGCATCGCCGATGAGCCGGTCCACGCGAACGCCCGCCCAGTCCTGCGTGGAGTAGAAGCCGCCGGTGCAGTCGAGGGTCGCGGTCATCCGGTCGTCGAACGCATAGAGCTGCTCGTACGTCCACGTCCGGCCAGGAGTGCGCAGTGACCAGTTCGACGTGTCGATGGCCGGCACCGGATCGAACATCCACGAGCTGACGGGCAGCTGATCAGGATCGCGCGATCCCGCTTCATAGGAGCCGGTGAAGCGACGCGCGGCGCCGGGCAGCGCTGACGCGCGGACGACGACCTCGCTCATCGCGTAAGCCGCGGCCGCGCCCGCGAGCACCGCGCCTCCTCGCAATGCGGCGCGACGTGACATGTCCGCGGGCCGCAGCCTCACCCTCCGTGCCGCGACGTGCCAGATCGCGAACGGCACGGCGGCGATCGCGCCGCCGACGTGGAAGTCCATCGCGCTTAAGGGCCCAATGCTCAGGGCGATGCCGGTCGACTGCAGCAGGCCGGCGGCGAGGGAGACGACCACCAGGAGGCCGAACATGATCGACGCCCAGCGCGCCGGCTGAGCGCGCCTCATGCCGCGCCTGGCGATCATCGACTTCCAGGGCAGCAGCGCGATGATCGCGAAGCCGCTGGTGGCGTGGATGATCAGCGACCAGCGCGAGGGGGCTGTGGCGAACGCGAATGCGAGCCAGCCGGTGAGAAACGCGATCGCGAGCAGTACGAGCAGACCAAGGTTGGTGCGGGCGCCTCGTGCCACGGCTGCCATCCAGTCCTTAATACTCTTGTCTGGCACAACTTGCCCGCGTAGCTCAGGGGCGCCCGGCGCGCGTAGGGCGCATGTTCCATACCGTCCTTAGACTCATTAGGCGCTGCCCGCGTAGCTCAGGGGATAGAGCAGGACGGTCCTAACGTCAAGGTCGGGGGTTCGATTCCCTCCGCGGGCACCACTGTCAGGTCTGGGTTCGGAATACCAGGCGCCGGAATTCGGGTAGTGCTGTCCATGAAAGTTGCTGTCATCGGGGCGGGGAACATCGGCGGCACGGTAGGCGGGGCG
>VBIA01000119.1 GCA_005879985.1 Chloroflexota bacterium
AGGTCAAGGCGCTGGAGGCCTTCGGCGGCGCCGAGCGCCTGCGCGAGATGCTCGAAGAGCTGAAGCAGATCGACGGCACCTACCAGGTGACCAAGCCCGAGAAGCCCCTCGAGTTCATCGGCCAGGTGTCCACCACCCTGCTCACCGGCAAGCTTGGCCGCACACCTCTGGGCCTGGCGCTCGAGCTCACCGACTGGCAGGACCTCGACGGCGAGTACGAGATGGAGAAGAACCGGCTCCGCCTCCGCTACCAGGAGCTGCAGCTGGTCAAGGAGTGGGACGGCGACCTTGAAGGCTTCACGGCCATCCTCCTGCGCGAGAAGGCTAAGACCGAGCCAATCCTCGGCTCGACGCTCCGCTTCATCGAGCACCTGCGCGACTTTCGCGAGAAGCTCGCCGAGGCCGCGGTGCGCAAGTACGAGGCCACCGAGCAGTGGATCGAGTGCCCGAACTGCGAGACCGAGGTGCCAACCTCGAACGGCATCCACTGCCCCGAGTGCAACCACGACATGCGCGGCGGCGAGTACGTGCGCGCGTTGCTGCACCTGGTCGACGACGCCGACGGCCGCATCTACCGCGGCATCGACTCGCTGACGGTCCGCTCAGCCGGCTTCCCCGAATACCGCGGCATGTCGCTCGAGCGAATCCAGGGCTCCAACCTCTGGGTGAGCTTTCGCCGGTACGACCCGCTGCCGGACGAGGGCATCGTGCTTCCGACCGCCAGCGTGGAGATGTTCGAGGCGCAGCGTTCGGTGATCCGCCAGCTGCAGATCGGCAGCCCGCGCTCCGGTGCGCTCGCGGCCGAGCTGGCGGACACGGGATGGCTGGGCAGCCCCCCGCGCGTCACGCTCGACGGCAAGAAGGCCCATCACCTTCCGGACCCCAACGAGGAGCAGGCGGAGGCCGTCGCCCGCGTCATGGGCATGCGTCCGGGCCAGCTCTACCTGATCCAGGGACCGCCTGGCACGGGCAAGACGACGGCCATCGTCGAGTCGATCCGCCGCATCCTCAGTCGCAACCCGAGCGCCTCGATCCTCCTGTCGTCGCACTCCAACGACGCTGTCGACACGGGGCAGGAGCGGCTGCTCGGCTTCTCGCACGTGCGCCAGGCGCGCATCGCCGAGCCCGGCAAGGTGCCGCGCCGCATCAGGCCGACGCTCGTTGAGGGAGACGACCTCGAGCCGTACAACCTGGTGGCCGGCACGTGCAACCGCCTGGCCATCGACTCGCGTCTTCGATTCAAGGTCTTCGACTGGCTGATCCTCGACGAGGCCAACAAGGTGCGCGCCAACGAGGCGCTCGCGCTCATGCCGCTGGCCAAGCGCTGGGTGATGATCGGCGACCTCAACCAGCTGCCACCTGTGATGGAGGAGGCCGCGGCCACCTTCAAGGTCGAGCAGCCGCTCGACGAGGTCGTGCGCGACGACAGCTTCTACGGCTGGATCTGGGACAAGGTGCCGCCGGGGTCGCGCATCATGCTGCCGCGCCAGTACCGCATGCGCGAGCCCATCGGCCGCGTCGTCTCAGACCTCTTCTACGAAGGCAAGCTCATTCACGAGGCGCCGCATCCACGCATGCCGCTGCCGTGGCCTTTCGACCGCGAGCTGGTGTGGGTCGACACCGGTGCTCAGGATGAGTACCGCGACGCTCAGCGCTCTGTCGCCAACGAGTTCGAGGTCGCGCTGTGCAAGGACATCACGTCGATCATCCGCCGTCGCGTGCGCAAGTCGAAGCTCGCTGTGATCGCGATGTACAACTCGCAGGTCAACCGCCTGCAGTCGGCGCTGAAAGGCATCGTGCCTCCGGACGACATCGAGTCGGTCGACGCCTTCGAGGGCCGCGAGTCCGACGGCGTCATCCTCTCGCTCGTGCGGTCCAACGACCGCGCAGCCATCGGATTCCTCAACGACCCCAACCGCGTGAACGTCGCCATCTCGCGCGCCAAGAAGCTGCTGGTCATCGTCGGTGACTCGAAGACCGTCATCGGCGGTGCGCCCGAGCTGTTCGGACCGCTGTTCGAGCACGCCAAGGAAGACGGGCTGGTGGCCGGCGTCGGCGCCGTGGTCACGGCCTGCCAGAGGGTGGGCATCCGGTCGCAGGTGCAGCGCCTTTCCCGGCCGCACCGCGGGGACAGGCGGGGCAGGCGGAGACGGCGGCGGCCGCTGACGGAGGCCGGCGTCAACGGCGACACCAGCGCGCTCCCTGGCTCGGAAGCCCAGCTGGAGGCGTCAGCCGGCGAAGCGGCCGTGAACGGCTCGGAGCCGGCTTTCGCGCCGGAGCCGGAGACAGTCTCGCCTCCCCAGCCCGAGGAATAACCCGGGCCCCGGGCGGGGTCCGATCTATAAGCTGTGCCGCGATGGCCGACGACTGCGTGTTCTGCCAGATCATCAAGGGCGAGGCCGAGGCGAGCTTCGTTCACCAGGACGACACGATCGTCGCCTTCATGGACATCCAGCCCATCACCCAGGGCCACCTGCTCGTGGTCCCGCGCGATCACTACGTGCTGATGAGGGACGTTCCCGATCAGGTGGCGATGCGCGCGTTCCGCGTCGCGCGCGCGCTGGCATCCACCTCGGAGGCGACGCTTGCGGCCGGTGGCGTGAACCTGTTCGTGGCCGACGGCGAGGTCGCATTCCAGGATGTGCCCCACTTCCACATCCACGTCATCCCGCGCTACTCAGGCGACGGCTTCGGGCTCACCTTCCCGCAGTCGTACACGACGCCCCCGACGCGCGCGCAGCTGCACGCGATCGCGGCGGCTCTGCACTCGGCCGAGCCCAAGTAACCGGCTCCCACCTGGGCGGGTCCTAGACTCAGCTCATGGAAGAGCATGCTGTGGTTCTTGACGTGTCTCGGTATCAACCGGCCCCGGGCAAGCGAGACGAGCTGCTGGCGCAGATGAAGAAGATCGCCGAGCGGGCAAGCAAGGCGGAAGGATGCTTCGGCGCCCAGGTATGCATCTCAAATGGCGACAGCGGCGTCCTGGTCGCCGTGTCGCGGTGGAAATCCGCGCAAGCACTGGACTCGTTCGCGCGTGACGTTGCCACAGCGGCGGCTCGCGATAAGCTCACGGATCTTCTTGGCGGCCGCGCACAGCACGAGCACCTGACGCCGCTGTAGCAGCTAGACGACGGTGACGCGCACCTCGAACAGCATCGCGAACGCCGGGCACGCCTGACCGGGCGAGCACAGAGGCGTCGCCGTGGCCCTGATGGTCGCGGTTCCCGGCCCGGTTGCCTCGTAGCCCGCGATCGTCACACCGCGTGCCGCCATGATGCCGGTCGGAACCGCGCGCAAGACCGTGTAGTCGTCGACGTTGACGCCGCTCCACTCGGACATGCCGGGCTTCTCGTGCAGGACGAGCTCGAGCCTCTGGCCTGACTTCACGGTGACGGCACGGTCGCCCTCTGTGACGAGGACGTCGAAGCCCGGCGCCGGAGTGGTCACGATTGGACTGGTGGGGGCGGTACAGCCCTGGCAGGCGTGCGCCGGTCCGCAAACGCATGCAAGCAAGGTCACCAGTACGAGCAGGAATCTCATCGCCTGAGCAACGCCCGGAACCTGCCCCGGGTAACTGACGTTAGAGTTCCCAAGCTCATGGCTCGGTTGCCTCGCGCCCATTCGCTGGTTCTGATGGCGGCGGTCGTGCTCGCCGCGTGCAGCGGCTCCACGAGCGCACCCCAGCACAGCCCGTCGCCGATTGCCGGCGCGCTCAGCGACGGACTCATCGCCTACGTGTCCAGCTCGGGCGTCGGAGTCATCGACCCCAGCACGGGCAAGTCCGCGGTGGTGGCGCCGCTGCCGCAGGCAGGCGCGTTTCGCGTGGCGGGTCCTGTGTGGGGACCGGCGCCTGACGTCGCGTACCCGGTGATCTACTTCGCCATCCACGACGACCGGCCGCCCGAGCGCAGGACGAGCCCTGGCGTCGTTCCCTACGACTGGCTCTTCAGGGTCGATCCTTTCAAGGGCACGATCGAGCCGATGGCGGCGGGGGCGGACTTCGAGAGCGAAGGCGCGATCGGCCTCGTCGCCAACGCGCACTACCTCGCGATGACAGTCGGCTGCTGCACCGACTACCAGGTCGATGTGCTCGACCTCACGCAGGGGTCGGCACAGGTGAAGATCCTCACCCGCCCGCCCAGCCAGCCCGCGCTGTTCACCGAGGGCGCCGCCCCCGGCGTGGACGGCCTCATCGCAGTGCGCGGTGCGGCGACCGGAGCCTGGTACTTCCTCAATCCGAGCCTGGGGGTGCTCAACGCGTTCCCGCTGAAGCCCGGACAGGACGACGGACCGATCGCCTTCAGCCCCGACGGCACGATGGCGGCGATCTCGCTGATCGACCACGGCGCGCTCATCGAGCCGGTGAACCTGGCTCCGATCCTGCCATCGCCGTCGGCCGGGGCATCGAGCGCGTCGCCCTCGGCGCGACCTACCGGGGCGACGCCGACCGCGTCGCCTGTCCAGCCGCGTCGCATCAACTCGAAGCTGCACCACGTCGACTCGCTCGCTTGGAGCCCCGACACGAAGACGCTTGCCATCGCGATCGACGGCGGCATCCAGCTGTACGCGGTCGCGGGCAAGGACGGCGACGCGCCGGTGAAGACCTACAAGCCCGCCCCGGGCATCACCGGCGTGGATTGGTCGGGTCCCATCGACGGCCACAGCGTCACGGAGGTGAAAGCCGCCGACAACCCACAGAAGTTCGTCGACGCGCTGCTTACCGCAACCGCGCTGCCGGCCGCCGCCGACACGCCGGCCAACCGCGCGCTGACCAGGATCTACCTGTGGGCCTACGACTCGAGCAAGCCATCGCCCATTGCGTCCATCACGGACGTGACGCCCGCGATCTTGCAGAAATATCCGCCGCTGGCCGCGCAGGTCAACTACGACCACTGGGCGCCGCTCGAGTCATGGGCGCTGACCGGTGGGTGCACGCGCTATCGCGTCGTCGTCACCGGCAGCATCCCGCCGACCGCATCTACATTCGGGCTGCAGTCCAGCACTCAGTGCCTTGGAGCATCGCCCTCGCCGACGCCCAGCTAGCATCAATCCATGGCTGACACGGACATACTCGCCG
>VBIA01000187.1 GCA_005879985.1 Chloroflexota bacterium
ATTCGGGGGACCCGTTCCGGAGTAGCTCAACGGTAGAGCAGGCGGCTGTTAACCGCAAGGTTTAGGGTTCGAATCCCTACTCCGGAGCCAATTTCGTGTGCAAGTTCGGCTGATGGGCGACAAAAGGCCTTCGGCTGGTTTCAGACCGGAGCCAACACTTGGGACCACTGAAGAACGGCTAAGCAGGTCACGGCCCGCACTAGGTTGGGGGAGCAAGCACCGTCTCCCGTGGTCACGGTGCCGATCAGAAAGGCTTGACGACCATGTCCGCGATGATCGCCACAAAAAGCACCACGTTGATAGACATCGCCACGAAGAGCCCCCCGCGAAGGTCGGACATGCCCCGGATGACCTCTTCCACCGAGCTCTTTCCGGCCTCGGTGGCGACTGCTTCGCGGGCGAGTGGTCGAAGCCTCTGCACAAAGGGCGAGACATTGACGAGCAAGATCGCGGCGACCATGACGTACGCGGCAATGAGCCAGCCGGCAAGGAAGTTGAGGTGACCGACTGCCGCTAGGACCAATCCAAGCACGATTCCCGTGAGCAAGGAGGCGGCGCCTGCACCTGTTAGGCCGAAGCCGGGCGCGAGACGATGCAGCGCGGCGAGCGCGCGAACGTCGCGTCGCCAGATCGCAATGAGGATGAAGAGTCCGTCGCCGATGAGCAGCGTGACGGCGGCGAACATGCTGATGAGGTGGAGCGCTTTAAGAACGACGTACATGCCGCTTTCCCGGCAGATCGTAAGTCGATTCGAGGTCTGCGTCGAGCGCCGTCGTTTCAGCCCGGGGTGGCGGTCCTGCGAAGTGGTGACATGCTGGCCCCGCATGTCCCTCTCGCCTCGCGGCCGCATCCTAGTGACCTTCTAACTGGGCCCCGAGACTCGCAATCGAGGCTGGGACGCTCCAACGCGTGTTGGGGCGACAACTTCTGATCGCCGACATCGCATGTGGGGTTGCTCCGCTGCAGGATCGTTGGCGCCGCCTCGTACAGCAACGCTGACGACACCAGGTACTAAAGGGCGATACGTGGCGGCACTGGGCGATTACCAATCGTGATTTCTGAACGGGCCGCGCCGATCTGTTAACCGCAAGGTTTAGGTTCGAATCCCTACTCCGGAGCCAATTTCGTGTGCAAGTTCGGCTGACAGGTCCCAAAAGGCCTTCGGCTGATGGGTCACAGACTTTCGGTTGATGTGTCACAGCTACTTCGACTGATTTGTCACGCTCCCGCGCATGAGGGAGATGAGCGTGACTGAGCAGAGGTACAAGGCGGTCCTGGCGGTAATTGGCGGCGGTGATAATCGCCTGATATCGGCAATCGTCATTACGGTCGCAGGAATCGGGCGCTTCGTCTGGAGTTTGCAGAAGCAGCTTGCTGATCATGCGGCCGGGCCGACGATCGCTGCAGTTTAGGATGCAACGCATGAGGGGCTTGTGGCGCTGGTCGCTCGGCTTTCAGCAAGTGGCCCGCCCAACTCCGCTGGTCCGCCAGCTTGCAAACATAACCGCCATCCTTCGCTGGGTCGGCCTGGTGGTTGCCGGCATCATCGGGGTTGTCGCGCCGCCAAGAGCGTCGCTCGCGTTCGTGTTGCTGATCCTAGCGGTTGGCGCCTACAACGCCTCGTTCATGCTGGCCACGCGTCGGGCGGGCGACGTCGCCATCGTCCGAATCGCGAGACTTGGGGCAATCTTCGATCAGGTTGGATGCCTGGTTTTCCTAACGATTTTCAGCGGCCTTCCGGGAGGCGCCCAGAGCGCGTTCTACGTCCCGATCCTGATCGAGTCGGTGGCGATCGACGGCCTCAATGGAGCCATCACCGGCGTGGCGGTCTTTGTCGTTGGCATGGCCGCGATCCAGGGTGTCGGTACGCTACTGTCGCTGCAGCCTTTCGCCTGGACGACCGTGTTGATTTGGTCGCTGATCATGCTGGTGGTGGGAGCGTCGCTGGCCGCGGTCGACCAGATTTCCTTCACTGTCGGAGCGGGCCGGGCCGCGACCGACGCTGTGCCCGACGCAGGACCCGGCCGGCCCGGCATCCGGCTCTCGCCTCGCGAGCACGAGGTGCTCAAGCTCATCGCCGAAGGGAATTCGAACGCCATGATCGCGGAGCGATTGCACCTGAGCGAGACCACGGTCAAGACCTATGTTGAAAACCTCTTGACGCGACTCTCCGTGCGAAACCGGGCTGAAGCCGTGGCCGCCGCGTCCCGTCTGCGCATCCTCTAAACGACCCCCGCCGTTTGCTGCCGCCATTCGGCGGCCGGCCAGCAGATTTTCCTTCTTTCGACGGATAGACCGCCCCTCCCCTGTCACGTAACCTCGCGGCTCACCAAGGAGGTTTGGAAAATGAGCCGCTCACGTGCCGTTCTCTTGCCGCTGTTGTCGGTGTGTCTTTTGATCGTCGCAACGCTCCCGGTTTCAGCCGCGTCTCAAACTGGAGGTGCGCTGGCGTCCGGAGCGCTTCCCTGTGTCGGGCTGCCAGCCGCTGCCCGAAGCGGTCCGACCTCGGGGGTCCTCCGGCTTTCCGCGTTAGACCTCGCCCGCCCAACTGCCCGAGCGATGTGCCAGGCCAGGCTGGCCTTGCAAGCGCACGTCGTGGTAGCAGCGGCTGGACCAACGTCGAGCTTGTCGGGGATCCTTGGCCTGCAGTTGCCGCAGGCATCGGTCAGCGTAAGCAGCCGCGTCGCGAGCGTTTTCCAGGGCGTTCGCCTTGACCACGCCGGCGTCATGCACGTGTATCAGGGATATGCCGCGGCGGGTGGCGAAGCCCGAGCGGCCGCCGGCTTGAACCAGTGGATCTCGGAGCAGGCCAACGCTCGCACGTCGACGCTGGCCGCCAGTGCCCCATCAAACCAAGCCTGGACGCAGCTTGCCTCAACCGTCACATCCTTCACGGACTCCTGGAACGACTACATCTTCTACGGGATGGACGATTACCGGCTCAACGACATCAACAGTGGTGGCGAATGGTATCTCTTTGCCACCCGCACGTTGACATCGCCCGGCTACCTGGGGTGCGGTGGCAGCAACTGCGGGCCCTACATCTTCCAGCGCAACATCACGATGACGGCTGGATCACCGGTCTCCTCTCTGATTGACCACGGTCCGAGCAGCACCATCACGACGTCCTCGACCAGCTACACAGTCGGGGTGTCCCTGTCGGCTGGAACCGACGTTGGCGTCGGCGTGAACGCCAGCACCACCCAGACCTGGGACCAGCCGTCAGTCACGACGTACGATCAGAGTAGCGGCCTCCGGGCAGCCTGGCAGGAAGCCTTTTCCGGACCCACGCTGAACATCGCGCCGCCTCCGGCGACTGCGAGCGGCAGCTTCCAGAGTGATCAGGCCGCCATCTTCCAGGCCCCTGAGGGAACAACCAGCTTCAGTCTGTTCGGGGCCGGGAGCTACGCGGCTGAGAAAGATACCTTTTACTCATGCGGCCTGTTCGGGTGGGCGACCTGTGAGTCTTCGGCCGTGCAGGGTGCCACTGTCAGCATCAGCTTGAATGTGCGACCGCCGGCCATCTCGGTCAGCCCGACCAGTCTCGTTCTCTCATCGGGGACCAGCGGCTCGTTCGGTATCCAGGCCACGATCCCCGGTTCAACTCAGGGCCTTACCTGGGACATCACTAACGACCAGAGCTGGCTGGCCCTGACCAGCCTGGTGGGCAACGGTTCGGCAAACGTCGTGGCGACCGTACTACCCAAGACCAAGAAAGGTTCCGTCGCGTATCTCAACATCAACACCAGCCCGGCCTATGCGGCGCCTTCAGTCGAAAGAGGGCCGATAGTGCTTAAGGTGACGGTTCACTAGGCCGCGGCGCGCGGACAGGGGCTCGGAACACTCCGAGCCCCTGTTGGACGCCAGTGGAGGCGAGACGTTAGCCGTAAGTGGCCGACCCCCAGATCGTCGGGTGTGGAGGCGAGTAAAAAATCGCGTCCCCAAATTGAGACCATTGACTCAGACGCCCTCGAGGCCCCTGCGCGGAATATTCACATGCAGCGACGATTGTGAGAGCCATCAGCCGCGCGCCATTGGTCGCATCCTAAGGAGGGACCGTGAAAAGTTGGGACTGGCGTAGGTGGACCGGTGTCCTTGGAATCGCCTATGTGGTCATTCAGGTCGCCGCCCTTGTCCTTTTCCTTGTGGCGGGCAACCCGCCTGACTTCGGAGACGCCAACAAGTACGCGAGCTGGATCAATTCCAACGGCGGCCTCTTCATGGGCGACGCCTTCCTGACCAATGTGGCCACCGTTGTCCTACTTATGCAGTTCATGGGCATTCGTGCGGTCATTCGAGGTGCGGGTGAAGACTGGGAGTGGGCAGCCGCTCTCTTCTTCGGGGCCGGTTTGGTAACGGCCGCGATTCTGATTGCTGGCTCCGCCGCAGAAGCGAGCGCAGTATTCATAAGCGGGCCCGGGACCGATCCCACGATCGTCCGCGCTGCCTGGGCCGGGGCCTGGATGGCGCTCACGTTCCTCTATCTACCGGCCGCAATAGCGTTTGGGACCGCCGCCTACGCGGTCCTCCGCGCCGCGATACTGCCGCGCTGGGTGGGTTGGCTGAGCGCCGCCGCCGGCGTTCTCGACGTGGTCGCAGCTCTGACCATCTTCGGGGGCACTGGCAACAACGGACCCGTCGGGCTGCTGCCCATCATTCTCGGCGCCACGCCGGTGGTTGTTTGGTTCGTGGCGGTCAGCATTGTTCTACTCGGCCGCGCCCCACGTATCGGTCAGAAAGCTATGCCAACCGGAGTGGGCTGATGAGCTCCGGGGCATAGAGCGGTTTGCGGTTCGAGGCTTGGACGCAACGGTATAACTGAGTTATACTCGGACTGTGAAGACGGCCATCTCTATTCCGACTCCACTCTTTCAAGCTGCGGAGAAACGCGCGCGCAAGCTTGGCATGTCTCGTAGCCAGCTCTATGCCCGAGCTCTCGAGAGGCTGCTCGATCAAGACCCCGACGATGAGGTCACGCGCGCGCTCGACGCGGTGTACTCCAAGGAGAAGTCGGCGGTCGACCGAGATCTGGCCGCGGCCCAGCGGCGAGCGACAGCTGAGAAGTGGTAGCGCGGAGCGAAGTTTGGTGGGCCGACCTCGGCCCACGACAAGGTTCGGCACCCGCCTGGCGACGGCCGGTTCTGGTGGTTTCTGCTGACGCGTTCAACCGCTCGCGCATCAAGACGGTGACCGTGGCGGCGATCACATCGAACCTCCGACTGTCAGCTGCGCCAGGTAACGTCGCTCTTGCGGCGGGGACCGCCGGCCTCGATCGCGATTGTGTCGTCAATGTCAGCCAGGTCGTGACTCTCGACAAGACCACTCTTGAGACCCGTCTGGGCGTTCTGGACTCGATGCACATGCAGGAAGTCGACGCGGGGCTGCGGCTGGCCCTCAGTCTGTGAGGCACGAGTCGTACAGCAACGCCGGCGACAAACGGTGCGAAACAGGGCACTAGGCGGCACTCAAAAGAATTCGGAGTGCCATTTCTGAACGGGCGGCGGCGATCTGTTAACCGCAAGGTTTAGGGTTCGAATCCCTAGTCCGGAGCCAAACTCGTGAGCAAGTTCGGCTGACAGGTCCCAAAAAAGCGTTCGGCTTATGTGTCACAGACTTTCGGTTGATTTGTCACGCTCCCGCGCATAGGTAGCCAGAGCGGCTTCTAACTCCAGCCTCCTTCATATCGCCGTTAGGGTCGATGCTTGCGATTGGGCACCATTCTCAGAATCTCGGTTCAGTCTCGAAGCTAATCCTGCTTGGTCGCCGCCGCCGGATGGCTGATGTTGACCCACAACGTTCTGGTCGTGTGCGGTCCCGGATTGCGGAAGCGATGCGGAAGGCTCGAATCCAGCCGGATTGCGTCGCCCGTGCGAGCGACGTGAACGCGATCGCCGACCGTGACCTCGAGCTGGCCTTCCAGCACGAAACCGAACTCGAAACCCTGGTGGTGGAGAGGCGCCCGGCTGCTGGAGGTGCCTGGCTCGTACCGGTTCTCGGCCAGCTCGTAACCTCGCGTGGTGTCGCCGATGATGACCCGCCGTTCGACACCGGGGCCGGTGCGGATGACCTCCTGGTTCTCGGCTCGGCGGATGATCGAATGCCCGTCCGGTGGCTCCAACGAATGCAGGAACTCGGACATCGGGATCCCATATGCGTCGGCCAGCGCGTGCAGCGTCCCGATTGAGGGCGTGCTGCGCCCGCGCTCGATCATGCTCAGCATCGCGATGCTGACACCCGTGCGCTCCGATACCTCGCGCAGCATGAATCCGCGCTGTTTGCGAATCGTCAGCGCCCGCTCGCCCAGCCGCCCGGAAAGCAGCTCGGGCGTCGCTCGCGATCCGTTGCGGGCCATCAGGGCTCCCGTCGTGCAGCCGTCGCCGCAGGCTGCGCAGTGAGCGCGCCGTAGAGCTCCGGCCGCCGCCACTTCAAGACGCCGGGGATCGTGCGGTAGGGAGCGGGCACGATCAGCTCCTCGTCGGTGTCGCGCAGCCAGCGGATGCGATCGATGTCGAGCACCGCGCTCAGGATTCCCGGCTCATGCGACTCGCACAGGACTCGCTCGGGCGAGGCGATCATCGCGATTCCTGCCGTGAGGTGTGAACCGGTGGGCGGCAGCCGCAGCTCTGCCTGCCGGTACTTGCGGCCGAACTCCTCGGGAAAGAGATGCACGGTGGTGGCCGTATACATCAGGTTTTCGATCGCCCGCGCGCGCACGAGCGTGCGCCAGTTGTCGGTGTAGCCGAGCTCGTCGATCAAAAGGCCCGCGTGCATCAGACAGACCTCGGCGCCCTTGAGGGCGAGGATTCGCGCGATCTCCGGCACGAAGACCTCGCTGCAGACCAGCATCGCGAGCTTCCCCCAGCCCATGTCGAAGACGGGAAATTCGTCGGCCTCCTTGTAATGAAAGTCCCAGAGGTCGCCGTTCGGGTAGATGTACGGGCCGGCCGGATGGGTGCGGTGGTACCGGCCCTTCACAGTGCCGTCGGCGCCGATAACCGCGGCGATGATGTGAAAGCGGTTGCTGCCAGGTTCAGTCTCCTCGGAGGTGCCGGCCACGACCGCGACCTTGTTCTCCTTGGCCGCCGACGACAGTGGTCCGATCGAATCGAATCGGCCCCGCTCGCGGTACGGCCCTGGAAAGTTCTCGGGGAACAGCAGTAAGTCACACCCGGTCGCACCTGCCTGACGGATGAGGCTCACCGCCTCGTCGAGGTTGCGCCTCTCGTCCGTCCCATACCAGGTCCGAGGCTGAGCGACTCCAAGTCTGATCTGAGTCATGTCTTCCTCCTCCTTGAGGTCAACGCGCCTCTCGCTCGTACGGCAGCCCGAGCCCTTCAGGCATGCCGACCCGGCGGCGGCGCAGGCGAGTCCAGGTGATGATCAGCACGACCAGCGTGAACACGTAAGGCATCATGGCGAGCAGGTGGGACGACACCGGGACGCCGACGCTCTGCAACTGGAAATTCAGGCCGTCGACGAAACCGAAGATGAGCGCTCCCACCAAGACTACGATCGGGTTCCAGGTACCGAAGATCACCAGCGCGATCGCGATCCAGCCACGCCCGCCGGTCATCCCTTCGGCCCACGCGCGCGTATACACGACCGAAAAGTAAGCGCCTGCAAGGCCCGCAAAGCCTCCTCCAACGATGACCGCCAGGTAGCGGATGAGAAACACCGGGACACCCGAGGCGTCTGCGGCCCCTGGCTGCTCCCCCGCTGCGCGCAGCCACAGGCCGAAGCGGGTGCGGTAGATCAAGAGCCAGATGCCGATCGCGATGAACGGTACGGCGTACACGAAGACGTCGTGATTGAAGAGGATGCTGCCAACCACGGGCAGCTGCGAGAGAACAGGGATTGGGATCGCATTGATTTCGCCGCCCGGCCGACGGCCCGCATAGCCGGCGCCAAGGTAGGCCGATAGCCCGGCTCCCAGAATGGTCAGCGTGAGGCCCATGACGATTTGGTTCACGCGGAGCCCGACCGTCATCACCGCGTGCACAGACGCCAGCGCCGCGCCGGCGACACCCGCCCCCGCCATACCGAGGACTGCATTTTGGGTGCGGACGGTCACGATGAAACCGACGACGGCACCGATCAGCATCATTCCCTCGACGCCCAGGTTCATCACGCCGGCGCGTTCGGCGATTAGCTCGCCGAGTGCCGCGTAGGCAAGTGGAGTCCCCAGCACGATCCCGACGCTTACGGAGTTCAGCCAGAAGGTCACGACCGGACTCCCGCGGTTGCCGGTTCCAGGGCATGCGGCGCGCGCGTCATGTGCACGCGAAACGCGAGCGCGGCGTCGCCCGCCAGCAGAAAGACGATGATCAGCGCCTCGATGATCGTGGCAATCGGCTGCGCCACGCCTGTGGTCTGGAGCGCGTAGCTGCCTACCACCAGCGTGGCGAAGAGGAAAGCCGCGACCACCACGCCGAGCAGCCGCCCGCGGGCAAGAAAGGCGATGAGCACTCCGGAGTATCCGTAGTTGACGGAGATCCCGTCCTGCAGGCGGTTGGTCACTCCCGTCAGCTCGATCGCCCCAGCGAGGCCGGCGATCGCGCCTGATAGCGCGAGCACGATGACCATTCGCCGGCTGATGTGCAGGCCGAGGTATTCGGCCGTTCGCGCATTGCCACCCGCGACGCGGACCGAGAATCCCCACGGCGTGCGCTCCATGAGCCACCAGCACGTAACCGCGACCACGACCGCGATCACGATCCCGACGTGCACGTAGCTGCCAGGGATCACCGGCAGCATGGCGGCGTCGGGCAGCGCGCGCGAGTACGCGAAGCCGAAGGCTTTCGGGTCGGCCCATGGACCGAAGATCAGGTGGTCCATTAGAAGGATCGCGATGTAGTTGAGGAAGAGGGTGACGATGATCTCGTTCAAGCCGATGAGCGCGCGCGGGATCGCGGCGATCGTCGCCCACGTCGCGCCGGCGAGGCAGCCGGCGAGGATCATCGCCGGGAGGACCAGCGGTCCTGGCAGCGAGGTCGCGTAGAGACCGACGCCGGTGGCGGCGGTGGCGCCGATGATCAGTTGCCCTTCGCCGCCGATGTTCCAAAGACCGATCCGCAGAGCCGTCGCCACGGCGAGTCCAGTGAGCACCAGCGGGCACGCCTTGATCAAGCTGGCCTGGATGCCGTCGCTCGATCCCAGCGAGCCCTCCCACATCGAGTTGTAGGCGTCGATCGGGTCGTGGCCGCCGAGGGCAAGGATCACCCCGCCCGCCACCAGCCCGGCCACGACGGCAGCCGCCGGCACAGCGATGCGCATTGCGAGCGGTGGATTGAGACGGCGCTCGAGGTGGATGGAGACCGACATTCAGTCCGTTCCTTCGCCGCCCATGCGGAGCCCGATCTCGGCGCGGTCGAAGCTCCCTCGCGAATACTCGCCGACCACCGCACCCTTGAAGAGGACGAGCACGCGGTCCGAAAGCTCGAGGATCTCGTCGAGGTCTTCGCTGATCACGACGACGCCCGCTCCGCGGTCACGATGGCCAACAAGCTGGCTGCGCACCATCGCGCTGGACGCAACGTCCAGCCCGCGCGTCGGCTGCGCGGCGATGATCAGGTCCGGCTGCTCGTCGAGCTCGCGCGCGAGCAGGACGCGCTGAAGTCCGCCCCCCGAAAGGTCGGCCACCCGCGAGTCAGGGTTCTTGACCGGGATGCTGAACGCTTCGATCAGGCGTCGGGCCAACGAGGTCATGCGATGGCTCCAGATCCACAACGGGTGGCTCATCGTCGGTCGCCGGTACTGCCGCAATGACAGGTTCTCTGACACCGACATCGCGCCCACGAGCCCGCGCTCCATGCGCGCCTCCGGGATGTAGGCGACCGCCGATGCGATGCACGTGCGCGAGCCGGCCATCGGGCGCACGATGCCGGCCGCGAGCTCAGCCAGAGCGTTCTGTCCGTTGCCGCTGATGCCTGCCACCCCGACGATCTCGCCGCGCCGGACCTCGAGTCCCACGCGGTCCAGCGCTCTCACACCGCGGCCCTCGACCGTGGCGGACTCCAGTTTCAGCACCACCTCGCCAGGATTGCCCGCCCGGCTCGCGGTGTGCCGTGCCGCGGCGTCGGAGCCGATCATGAGGACGCTCATCTGCAGCGCGTCGAGCCCGGCGACCTCGCGGTCGGCCACCACCTTGCCGTGGCGCAGGATCGTGACCTCGTCAGCCACCGCGATGACCTCGCGCAGCCGGTGTGTGATGAAGATGATCGACCTCCCGCCGTCGGCGAGCTTCCGCATCGAGTTGAACAGCTCGGCCGCCTGGGGCGGGCTGAGCACCGCGGTGGGCTCGTCGAGGATCAGGATGTCGAGACCGCGGTATAGCAGCTTGAGGATCGCGAGCTGCTGCAGCTCGCCCACGCTGAGCGACCACGCGGGCGCGCCTGGGTCGAGCTGGAAGCCCGCCGCCGCCGCATGCTCAGCCACCTTTTGCTCCACCTTCCGTCCTCCCCACGAGTCCGTGCCCAGGACGACGTTCTCGGTCACCGTGAACCGCGGCACGAGCCTGAAGTCCTGGTGCACGACCCCAATGCCCGCGGCAAGCGCGGCCCGGGGCGAGCCTGGCGGCAGGGGCCGGCCGCGGACCGCCACGGTGCCGGCGTCGGGACGGTACTGTCCGCACAGGACTGAGATCAGGGTCGTCTTGCCGGCGCCGTTCTCGCCCAGCAGGGCGCGAATCTCGCCTGCTTTCAGGGTCAGGTCGACGTGGTCGTTGGCGACTCGGTCGCCGAACGACTTGGTGATCCCCCTGACTTCCAGGACGGTTGCCGCGGGCTCGGAGGTGGCTCCCGGTTCGGGAGCCGCCCCCGCAGTGGCTCGACTTGTCAGCACCTCATTATCGGTGCCTACTGGCTGACCTTGCCGTCCACTCCCTTCACAAAGAAGGTGCTCTTGGTGTAGATGTCCCCGACCGTCCATGTGGTGCCGGACGGGATCTGGAGCTTGCCCGTGTTGTCGTAGATGGGACCGGTGAAGACCTTGATCTTCCCGCTCTTGAGGTCGGCGATCACCTGAGCCACCTTGGCCTGGACATCAGCCGAGACGGCCGCATTGACAGGGCCAACGGCGATGAGCCCAGACTCGAGGTCGCCTGAGTAGTCGTCGGCCTTCCACGTGCCGTTCTTAAGGGCGGTCACCTGGTCGATCGCGTACTTGCTCCAGTCGTAGTAGGTGCCGGTCAGGTAGGCGGTAGGGGAGACGTCGTGCGTGTCCGCCTCCGAGCCGACGCTGTAGATGTGGGCCCCGGCCGAAGCGAGCAGTGTCGCGGTGGAGTCCTCGTGCTGCGCGGTCACATCGGCGCCGGACTGGATCAGCGAGTTGGCGGCGGCCGTCTCGGTCGGCGGGTCATACCACGTGTTCGTGACTGTGACCTTGACGATCGCCTTGGGGTTCACCATCTGCACGCCGAGCGCGAATCCGTTGATGCCGGCGACCACCGACGGAATGGTGTGCGCGGCCACGAATCCGATCTTGCCGCTCTTCGAAACAAGGCCGGCGGCCACCCCTGTGGCGAAGCGCGCCTCCCAGAGGTTGCCGTACACCGTCGAGACGTTGTCGAGGTGGGCCTGTGTGTTGGGACCGATGCCGATGAACTTGACGTCTGGATGCTTCTTCGCCTCCTGCGTCGTGAACGGCTGGTATCCGAATGCGGTGGCGAAGATCATCTTGTTGCCCTTGCGGATGAGGTCCTCGTAGACGGGGATCACGTCCGCGCTTTCGGCGATGGGGCCGACAGCGGTCGTCTGCACGCCGAGCTGCGTCTCGAGCGCCTGCCGTGCGCGGTCCCACTGCAGCGTCCAGCCCGACCCGTTGACCGGGTCGACCCAGATGAAGGCGACCTTCAGCTTGGTGCTTCCGGTGGCGGTGGTGCTACTGCCGCATGCGCCGACCACAAAGGCCACCGCCAGGGATAGAGCTACGATCCTGGCGAATCTCATGCTCACAAGCCTCCCTCTAATTCACGCAAATCCGATGCGGGCGTCGGACTTGATTCTTAGCACGCTTCAGTGGGGCTGTAAAGCGCAAGGGTCGCTCGATGCACGGGACCCGCTTGAGTTTCAGTCTCACCGATAATGGCTGAGAGCGTCCTGTTCCAGCCGGGACGCATCGGCCCCGTCGAGACCACCAACCGGATCGTGCGTGCCGGTACGTCCGAAACCGCGTCCGGCGACGGCGGCGAGATCACCGATAACCTCGTCGAGATCTACGAGAATCTAGCGCGCAACCGGGTTGGTCTGATCCTGAGCGGTCATATGTTCTGCCACCCCCGAGGGCGCTACGCGACGCGGCAGACCGGTATCCACGACGACGCGATGGTGCCTGGCCTGACCCGCCTCACGTCGGCGGTGCACCGTCACGGCGGCAAGGTGTTCGCGCAACTGGCGCACGCCGGAAGCCAGTCCAGGGTGCCCGAGAACCGCCCGCTCGCGCCCTCGCCCGTGCCCAATGCGCTCACGGGCCGCATGGTGGAGGCCGCTACCGCAGTGGAGATCGCCGAGGTGATCGAAGCCTTCGCCGGCGGCGCACGCCGCGCGCTGCGCGCGGGTTTTGACGGGGTGCACATCCACGCCGCCAACGGCTACCTGATCAGCGAGTTCTCCTCGGCTCTGACCAACAGGCGCGAAGACGAATGGGGCGGTACGGCGCGGGCGCGCGATCGGTTCGTGCTCGAGGTGCTGAAGGCGGTGCGGCGCGAGGTGCCCGCAGGCATGGCCGTCACGGTGAAGCTCGGCTTGCAGGACGCTGTGCCGGGGGGCATGGCGCTCGACGAGGGCGTGCGCCGGGGTGAGGCGCTGGCGGCCGCCGGCGCGGATGCGATAGAGGTCTCCTGCAACGCGATGCGCCTGCCCAGCGACTCAGCGAAAGAGTACGTGGCAGTCGGCCCAGGCCGCGCCCTGCGCGACTTGCTGCTTCACCGCCTGCTGTCGGCGCCTCACCCTGAGGCTTACTTCCTGCCTGCGGCGCGGGAGTTGCGCAAGCGCACGAGGGTGCCGATCATCCTCGTGGGTGGGATGCGCCTGCCCACGACCATGGAGACGATCCTCGAGCGTGGCGAGGCGGACTTCGTCGCGATGGCGAGGCCCTTCATCCGCGAGCCCGACCTGGTCGTGAAGCTGGCGCAGGGCCGCCGCGGCCCGGTCGAATGCACGTCGTGCAACCTGTGCCTGATGCATGAGTCGCACCACTCGCTGCGGTGCTGGCGCGTGCCGAGGCGTCGGCTGCTCGAACACGCCATCTTTCGGCTGCGCGGCGGATTGCGCGAGGCGCACCGCCCGCACAGCTCCCGATGAGCCAGGCCGCCCTAGTCGTTCAGGAACGCCACGATTCGACAGGGTGATGCCTCACCCCCTTCGATCGGAATCGGAAACGCGCCGATGAGGCAGCGCTTGTTCAGCGCATGCTCGACGTCACCGCCGAGGTTCTCGACGTGGGTAATGCCGGCGCGGAACGGGACGCGGTGCATGACGAAGAGATCGGACTCGGGCCAGATCTCCTCGACCTTTTTCCCCATGTGCCTCTCGTACTCGCGGGTGGCGTCGGGCCGCTTGGTGCGGATGGTGGTGTTCATCGGGTGATCGCCGGAACCGCAGTCGACGGCCGTCCAGGCGAGCTGCATCTCAACGATCCACTCCGCGAGGTCGCGGCCTCCGCCCGGGTGGCGGAGGAAGTAGCGCTCCTCGTCCTCCTCGGGCCTTCCGTTGTAGAAGCGGTGCCAGCCGGTGTGGAAAACGACGATGTCGCCTTTCTTCACCTCCATACGGTCGGTGACCTGCTTGGGGGTGATCACAGACCAGTCGTCCATCTGGTCTGACAGGTCGACGATGACGCCCTCCCGGCAAAGCGTCGTGAGCGGCACCGACGCGATGTCCTTGCCGCCCGAAACGATGTGCATCTCGCCGTCGAGGTGCGTGCCGGCGTGCAGTGGGGTCTCGAGGAACTGGGACACGATGCCATTGGTCGCGTGGCGCTGGATGTAGCTGAGCTTCGGTGAGGGATATCCGACCCAGCCGGGGGTGTGGATCGAGAAGGTATGCGTGAGGTCGATGAGCTTCATGACATCCTGCTCCTAGCCTAGCGTGCGACCGTGTCGATCTCCACCAACGCGTCGGGGATGACAAGGGCCGAGACTTCCGCCAGCGTGCCGGCCATCGGCTGTCCACCCAAATTGGTAATTCAAATCACCGATATCGGAAAGCGTTTCACCAGGCGCTGTATGAGATGTCAGCTTGAAGAACTCTATTCGGGCGGCGCCAGCCGGATGAGCACGTCCACGGATACGATCATGGCCGTGGCGCTGCATGGCATAGGCATGTCCGCTGCGCAAAGAGACTGGCCCCTGGTGCGCGGCGAAGGAACCTTTGGTTGCGAGCACGGCGTGTGCGGAGCCGGCACCGTGCAGCTGGATGGCCGGTCGGTGCGATCATCCTGACTTGCTGATCGACGTCCACTCTCATTACATGCCGCGCGCACTAGCGCGGGCACTCGAGAGGCGAACGGCGCCGCCGCGGATGATCTCACGTGACGGCAAGCCCTTCATCGAATACGGCGCGAGTGCCGGCTCTCCACTGTGGCCGGAGTTCACCGATCCCGACCTGATCCTCGCGCGCATGGACGCGGCTGGAATCGACCATGCGGTGCTCAGTGTCACGATTCCAGGCGTCGACTGGTTCGACGCCGAAGAGGGAGAGGAGCTGGCGGAGTCGGCGAACGAAGAGACTGCCGCCATCGTCGCGCGGCACGCGCATCGCTTCAGCGGGCTGGCAACCGTCCCGCTGCAGGCGCCCGACCGCGCCACTGCAGTGCTGCAACGGGCACTGGGCAAAGGTTTGAAGGGTGCGCTGATCTACTCGAACGTCGCCGGCGGGCACGTCGACGAGCCATCGCGGCGGGCGTTTTTCGATGCGGCCGCAGCGATGGACGCGCCGATCATGCTGCACCCGACGTATCCGCTCTGCGCGCCATCCGTGATGGCGTGGGGCCTGATGGAGATGGTGGCCTTCCTCTTCGACACGACGACTGCTGCGCTGCGCCTGGTGCTCGACGGCCTATACGATCGCCATCCCGACTTCAGGTTCTTGGTGCCACACAACGGCAGCTTCATTCCCTATGTCGTTGGCCGGATCGACATGATCGCCGAGGCGCGCCCGGGTGCGTCTGGAGCCATCAAAGTGCCGCCCAGCGCGCACATCAAGAAGTTCTATGTCGACACGGTTGGCGGTTCGACGCAGTCGGTTCGCTACTGCTGCGATTTCTTTGGCGTCGACCACGTGATGCACGGTACCGACCATCCTTTCTTCCCGATGACATCCGGGCTTGGGGTGCTGGAGGCCCTCGAGCTGCGCCCTGAAGACCGCCAGAAGATCGAGCACCGGAACGCTGCACAACTCTTCCAGATCCAGCTCCCGGCACGAGACCACTAAGCGTGGCGCGCCTTCCCTATCTGAACAAGGCGCCTCGCCGGATGTCGACGAGGCTTACGCAGAACTTGCCGACAAGTCTTGGAATCGAGTCAAATCGTCCCGCTGGAGGACCCCTCCGGAACCTTCGTCACGAGGGTTTGACACGGAGTGGGAGGCGGACTACGTTTTAACGAACGCTGCGCTCCTAGGGGCTGATGCGCATATCGAGCACCGTCCCTCCCAGGGAAGCACGGCGATCCGGAGGTGCACATGCAAACGGTAGAGCCAGCGGTCGCGACGACCAGGCATCCACTCGACCCGCTCACGTCTGAGGAGGTCCAGGCCGCGTCAACGATCCTCAAGAGGGAGCGCGGCCTCGACGCGGGCCAGCGCTTTGTCTACGTGATGCTCAACGAGCCGGCCAAAAAGGACGTGCTCGCCTGGAAGCCCGGCAATGGGACCCAGGTCGACCGGCAGGCGTTCATCGTCGTCCGCGACCGAACGAAGCGCAAGACCTTCGAAGCGGTAGTCTCCCTTACCCAGGAAAAGGTCGTCAGCTGGGAGGAGATCAAGGGTGTCCAGCCCTCGATCATGCTCGAAGAGTTCATGACAGTGGACGAGGTGGTCCGCAAGGACCCGCGCTGGCAGGCGGCCCTGCGCCGGCGCGGGGTGACCAACTTCGAGATGGCCATCACGGACGCCTGGTCGTGTGGTTACTACTCGGAAATCGACGGCCCTGAAAAAGGGCGGTTCTGCCGGCCGTTGACGTGGATCCGGCCCGGCCCGGGTGAGCACGTTTATGCGCGACCCATCGAGGGGCTGATCGTCAAGTTCGACCTCGACAAGATGGAGGTCATCGAGGTCGAGGATCACGACGTGGTGCCCGTCCCCGCGAAGAAGGGCAACTACACGGCCGACCGGATCTCGGATCCGGAGAACGTGCCCTACTTCCCGGAAGGCGTGCGCAAGGATCTGAAACCACTCGAGATCGTGCAGCCTGAGGGCACCAGCTTTAAGGTCACCGGGAACCAGGTCAGCTGGCAGAAATGGAGCTTCCGTGTCGGCTTCAACGCCCGCGAAAGCATGATCCTCTACACCGTCAGCTACAACGACAGAGGTGCAGAGCGGCCGATCCTCTATCGGGCCGCACTGGCCGAGATGTTCATCCCCTATGGCGACCCCGCGCCCAATCACTACCGCAAGAACGTGTTCGACATGGGCGAGTACGGCGTCGGCATGATGAGCAACAGCCTGGAGCTCGGCTGCGACTGTCTCGGCGAGATTCATTACTT
>VBIA01000095.1 GCA_005879985.1 Chloroflexota bacterium
TAGGTGCGTGGTCACGGGTCGCTACCTGAATGCTTCTGACTCCCCGGAGCCCACGCGACATCGGGAACCCCCGGGCACGGTGATCCCGGCCCTGCTCAGCGACCGCTCGTTTGTCGATGCCACGATGACGACGAAAGTCGAGCGGGCCGCCGATCCGTCGGCGATCGTTCAGGGCGGCCCACCTCAAACCGCGGCGTGGACGGATCCGGTGCAAACGGACCAGACGGTCGACGCGATGTACCGCCAGTACATCCCGCACGTCGGCGAAGAGGTCGACGAGTGGCCGCTGTGGTCCGCAGGCGACGTGGAATACATACAGCAAGGCGGCGGCCTGGTCGCCAGGACCTCGTCGCCGAACACCTCCGTCATGCGGCGATCCAACTTTCGCCAGTTCGGAGCGGGGGATACGCTCGCCATGCCGCCCGAGCTCCGGGACCGCTGGTTCCGGGCGGTCACCCAGCGCAGCTACGCCGGTGTCACCGGGGACAAGTACTGGAGCAGGATCGGGACTTACGACCCCACGTGCCTGCCTGGCTTCACCCGACTTGCGGGTGGCGGTGGGCTCGACGCCTACACGGTGCCCGCGGCGAGGCTGGCCGGTGGCAAGGAGCTGCTCCCGAATCGCTCCCTCGCCGGCTATCTCAACACGCCGCCGGTGATACTCACCACTCTCCAGGGCGCGCAGTGGCTTGCAGACTCGAGGCGATTTGCCGGCGCTCCGGGCGAGGCATTCATCAGCGCAGTTCGAGTGCGTGTGCGCGGGATCGACGGCCCCACCACCGCCTCCGAGCGCCGGCTGGCTCGCGCGGCCGCGTCCATCCATGAGGCGACGGGCCTGGCCGTCGACATCGTTCGCGGCTCCTCGACCAGGGACGTCTCGATCCGGCTGGCCGCCGGCGATTTCGGCCGCCCCGCCGTCGAGATCGCAGAAGGCTGGTCGGTCAAGGGCGTCGCCATCACGTTCTCGAGCGCGGTCAGCACGCAGAACCTTGCCCTGTTCGCGCTGGCTTTGCTCGCCGCGTTCGTTCTCGTCGCCACCACCGGGTATATCGCCGCGCGAAGGCGCCACGCCGAGTTCGGCCTGCTGCGCGCACTCGGCTGGCCATCGTGGCGCATCGGGGGACTGGTGGCTTCGGAGATGGGCTGGCTAGGTCTGACCGTTGGGTTCGTGACGGTCGTGGTGACGCTGGTCGGGGGGCTGCTCCTTCGGGCCCCGGTCGCCGCGCCGCTCCTGGCGGCCACGCTGCCGATCGCGATCGGTGTCGCGCTGGCCGCGTCGGCGCCCGCTGCGCTGGCGGTCGCGCGCAACACGACGATCGCGCAGATCGAGCGCCCAACCTCTGTCCGGCGAAGCCACAGGCTCCGCTCCGCTTGGGAGCTCGGACTGGTCGACATGCTGCGCACATGGAGGATCGAAGCGCTCGCCGCCGCCGGCATCATCGCTCTGGGCGCCGCCCTCCTCGCGTCGCTCGTCCTGGTGGTGGTTGCGTTTCGCGGCGAGCTCGACTCGACGGTGCTGGGCGTCGACCTCGCGGGCCGCGTCCGTCCATTTCATTTCGTGCTGGCGGCGCTTACTGTGGCGATCGCCTCGCTCGGCGCCGGCCAGGTTGTCAGCCTGAGCTACCTCGAGCGCCGGCCGCAGCTGGCGGTGCTGCGCGCGCTCGGTTGGTCGCGCACCGATCTCGGCGCGATGATCGCGGCTCAGGTCGTCGTGATCGCCTGCGTCGCTCTTGTCTTGAGCACGTCGCTCGTTTTCGCGGCTGCGACGCTGACGAGCGCCTCCGCCGAGGCAACATGGACCGCCCTCGGCGCAAGCCTGGCCGCGGTCCTAATGAGTTCAATCATCGCCGCCTCGTTGCCGGTCGTCCAGGTCTACGCCGGCACGGTCATTGCCGCCCTGCGCGAGGAGTGATCGGTCTCAGGCTTTCGCGAACCGCAGCGAGAAATCGTCGTCTCGTCCGGTCTGTCCGAAGCTCCGGGATGACATGCGCGTACGTGAACCGCCCGGATTTGCGTGGCCGCAAGAGTGCCGGCTCGGTTGACTCAACCCGGTCCGAACCGCAAGATACTGCCCAAATCCTTGCGTATGCGTGACGGCCGCCGGATCCTGCTAGCTCTGCTCGGTGGCGCGGTGATAGTGCTGTCCTTTCCGGCCGTCGCGTCGGCCCACTATGAGCGTCCCACCACGGCGCCCGACGGCACCGGCCACGTCCCCACGTACCGCACCGCAGGGCAACATCTCCTCGTCTGCAAGAACGACCGGACAGACTTCGAAAAGCGAATCGCGGGCTTCTCGCAGGAGCTGCAGGATTACAACCGCGGCCTTTACGCGGAGTGCCTACTGAATGGATACCGCGACCTGCAGGCGGCGGTCGATCACGTGACCGGCGACGGGATGGCGATCCTTGTGCTGCCCGGCCTCTACCTCGAGGAGCCGAGCCTGCTGCCCGAACCGGACGCGTGCAATCACCTGCCGGCCAAGCGTGTCCCCGCCGGCTATCAGATCCTCAGCTATGAGCAGCAAAAATTGTGCCCACACCAACAGAACCTGGTGGGCATCTTCGGGATCAAAGATCTGCAGATCGAGGGCACCGGCGCGACACCGGCCGACGTGGTCTTCGACGCGCAGTTTCAGAAGCTGAACGTGATCCGCGGCGATCGAACGAACGCCCTTTACCTGCGCAACTTCACCGCCCAGAGATCAACCTTCAACGCGATCTACATCATCGAGACTGACGGTTTTGTGATCAACCATGTGGTCGGCCGCTGGAACACCGAGTACGGATTCCTGAGTTTCGCGGCCGACCACGGCCTCATCACGAACTGCGAGGCCTACGGCAACGGCGACTCGGGCATCTATCCCGGTGGCACTTCCGACATCAACCGCAACCGAGGCTTCGACGTGCCCCGCTACGCAATCGAGGTGACCGCTTGCCACAGTCACGACAACCTACTGGGCTATTCGGGCACCGGCGGCGACTCGGTGTGGGTCCATGACAACGAGTTCGACCACAACACCAGCGGCGCGTCGATGGACAGCTTGTTTCCGAATCACCCCGGCCTGCCCCAAAACCACGCCCTGTTCGAACACAACCTCATCCACAGCAACAACACGAACTACTACCCCTATGTCCGCGACGGCACGTGCTCCAGGCCATATCTTCAGCGGGGCATCGAGAAGGGCGTCGTGTGTCCCGGGCCGGGCGTTCCCGTTGGCGTCGGAATCATCGTCGTCGGCGGCAACTACAACCTCTTCCGCGACAACTGGATCTACGACAACTGGAAAATCGGTGTCGTGCAGACGTGGGTGCCCGGCGCGGTGCGAAACGACTTCCAGTGGGCGGCCCAAGAGGAGACATCGAGCTTCAACCGCTACCTGGGCAACCACATGGGCTCCGACGCCGCCGGCCACAGCGCGCCCAACGGTCTCGACTTCTACTGGGATGGTCAGGGGATGGGCAACTGCTGGCAGTCCGACCACCCGTCGGGCGCCGATCCGCTGACCACGCCAGAGTGCCCTGGCGGGGCTTCGATGCGCTTGCTCGCAGATCCCAACAAGCTGGTCATGTTCGGCACTTGCTCTACCTACAGCCTGGCGACCAGGACTTTTCCGGCGGGCTGCGACTGGTTCGACGCGCCGCCGCGTCCGGGTTCGGTCGGAGCCTCGGTCACCATCGAAAGCATCGCGCCTGCCGTCCAGCTCATCGTGGTGCTGATCCTCTTCGGCTGGCTGGTTCGACGCGATGGAGGGCTCACCTGGATTGGGATCGCCGCATCTTCGGCGGCAGTGGTGGGCTCACTGCTCCTGATCGGGGCGTCGCTGCAAGGGTTCTACTTCCTGGACGCCCCGGGCATCGCTCTTCTCGGGATCGCGTGGCTCGCGGCGGCCCGGCTCGTGCGGTCGCGCCGGCTGGCCGTTCTGAGCGTCGTGCTCGGCATCGTCGGCCTGCTCGAGGCGGTGGACAACGCGGTCGTCATGCTCCCGGGGCCAGTCGGTCCGGTCTGGATCCGCGTGCTGCTCGAGCTGACGTGGATGGGTTGGATGGCCGTCGTAATGCTGGACGGAACTCGACGCTCCCGGCAGCCGCGGGGTGCGAAAGCAGTCGGCCAGGTGAAACCCGAACCCGACCGTGCGAGCTCGAAACCACTAACACCACCTGCGCCTTCTCGGTTGCCTTGATCACGACCCGCGCAATTGCCAGCGATTGCGAACTCGGGTCGGCGTCGCTAGGAGGCGGGACCGTTTGATCTCGATAAGGCGAGCTTTAGCTGCAGCTCGGTTGACCTATGGGGACGATGCGCCGGCCATGGAGAGCAGGCGGTAGGGAGTCGACGTCTATGCCAAGAGGCCTCCAAGATCCTCTTGATCAACTTCGACGAGCTTCCTGCGGCTGCGCCCGCCTGAGCGAAGCCTGACCTTCGACGCTGGGACTCTGAAATGCCTCGCGACGGCAGCGACAACCGCGTTATTGGCGGCGCCATCGACTGGAGGTGCGGTTACCCAGACCTCCAGCACGCCATCGTTCCACGAAGACCTGGCTTGCGCGGCCCTAGGGTGGACACGGACGCTGATCACCAAACCAGTTTCACTCTAGAGATAGGCGGTCATCTTTCGAGACGTAGCGCAGCTTCCGGGCCGTCCGTGACGCTCCAGCATTCCGGAGGATCGTGCCTTCGGCCCGGGGTTGATCGGGTGCTTTCGTACAGCAACGCCAGCGAGAAACCTTGGCACTCAGCGGCACTCAGCGGCACTCAGCGGCACTAAGTGAATTCAGAGCGTCATTTCTGAACGGGCCCCGATCCAGATCTCCGAGGCCATCGCTTTTGTAACGGACTTCGTCTGAGGCGCGCCGAAGAACCCTTTCGATTCTTGCAGCCACTCCTGGTCCCGCCCGCAAGCCTCTATCTGAGTTCACCCGGATAGGTCATTGCTTGACCCGCGATATGGGCAGGATCAATATCGGGCGGTGAGACGACCGAGGTGGGTCGCGGCGCTCGTTCTACCTCTGATGGCCATCTGGGTCCCATGGTTGTCCGTGGATGGTGCTGGTTCCGCGACTGGAGTCCGAATCGACAATCCGGTACCAGCTACAAATGCTCATTTCGGCTTTACGGTCGCCGGTCTCGGCGACATTAATGGCGACGGCACGGCGGACGTGGCTGTGGGGGCGCCCACCCAGGGGAGTGTGTTTCTGATTTCGGGCTCGAGCCACGTTCTCCTGCATGCGATAAGCGATCCGGACAATCTCGACGGGACGCAATGCGAGCCGACCCCCGACGAGCCTTCGCCCTGCGATTTTGGTTTGGCGGTCGCTGGCGCAGGTGACGTCAATAACGATGGTGTGGATGATGTCGCGGTTGGCGCACCGGGCATTTTCGGAGGCGCCGTAGCGATTCCGTGCATAGATCCCAGCCAACCCTGCCCACAGGATGGCCGCGCATTCGTTTTCTCGGGCAAAACGGGCGCTCTGATACTGAGACTGGCCCATGACGGACCCAACCAGGGAGCAGCCATCGTGAAGCTTGGCAGTATCGACGGGGACGCGATCCCCGATCTCGCCGTCGTCGCCCCTGGGCAGACCAGCAAAGGAGGCCTTGTGGCTGCATTCGCAGGGTCGGATGGGCATGAGCTCTGGACCACCTTTGCGCCTCCCGCGACTGAGGGAATCAAGGGCCTTTTATTCGCGAGCTCCACGCTGGCTGGAGTACCGGACGTGGACGGGGACGGCAAGCGCGACCTTGTCGTCGGGGCGCCGTGCTATTCGATCGGGCAGGAACTGTGCGTTGGACGTGCCCTTGTCCTATCGGGCGCGACAGGGGCCCTGATTCGCGTTCATGACAATCCCACTCCCCTTGGATCTGACGAGTTTGGGGTCGGCGTGGCCGGCATTGGCGACCAGAACAGCGACGGCGTCGCGGATTACGCGATCTCCGAACCAGGCTCCGCTCTATCGGTTGGAAGTCTCATTCATGTCTTCAGCGGCGCCACTGGAACTCCACTCTCAGCACCGCTGGTAGGTCCAGCAGACGAGCGCAACGCACCTGATTCGAGCCGATTGACCATGGCGCTGGCAGGCGTTGATGACAAGAATGGCGATGGTCGGCCTGACTTCTGGCTCGGGGCGGCGAAGACCGGCGCTGCATATCTGCTGAACAATCAAGGGCTAAAGCTGGAGACCGCCGCCGACTCTGAGTCGGAGACAAACTTCGGAATTGCCATGGCGGCGCTGGCAGCGCCCTCTGGCCAGCCGGGATTGGACGTCGTGGTTGGAGCGCCCACACGATCGGTGGGTGTCGTACAGGCGGCAGGTGCGGTCTTCCTGTTGCGAGCCGAAGCTGATCTTCAAGTCACCAAGACCGCCACGTCTTCCACAGTGGCGCCAGGCGGAGTGATGACCTATTCAGTGACCGTTTTCAACGCGGGGCCCAGCGCCGCATTCGGAGTGAAACTCAGCGATCCGATCCAACCGCCGCTAGAGCTGTTGCCGGCCTCCCTTTCTGACGATTCCGCCTGCACCTTCACCGTCGCGAGCGATGAGTTGGAGTGCGCCATCGATACGCTGGCGCCGGGCGAAAGTTTCAAGGTCGAGTTCGAGACGATGGTTCCTGATGACGTCAGCGTTCCGTCGACTGTCGGCAATACGGCGACGGTCACCGCTGTCACGACCGATCCTGTTACCGCGAACAACACTGCCACGACCAGCACGCTAGTAACCTGCGACATCGTTGGAACGCCGGGGGACGACGTGCTGGTCGGGACGCCAGCGGGGGAGACTATTTGTGGGGTCGGTGGCGACGATGTTTTGATCGGCCTGGGCGGAAGTGATGTGCTGATCGGCGGCACCGGCGACGACATTCTGATTGGCGGCTCCGGCGACGACACGCTCCTCGGCGGACCTGGAAACGACAGGCTCATCGGCGAGATTGGAAATGACAACCTGTTCGGCGATGCAGGCGATGATCAATTGCTAGGTGGCAGCGGCACCGACCAGCTCGACGGCGGGCCTGGCGACGACTTCTGCAAAGCCCAGTCAGGCGCCGGCACTGTCACGAACTGCGAGAAAGGCTAGGACGAATCTTGGCATCCAGCATGCCGATTTGGGCTTGACGTACAGCAACGCCGGCGGCAAACCGTGATACGGGACGGCACTCAGTGGCACTCAGCGAATTCAGACCGCTGGTTCTGAACGGGCTTCAGAGGTCTGTTAACCGCAAGGTTCAGGGTTCGAATCCCTGTCCAGGAGCCAATTCTGGCTGGTGATCCGCCGTGGTTTGTAACGCGGTTTCTGAGTGGTAGGTAGAGGGACACGATGGCTACCTGGGAACGAGCGGGACCACCGAGTCCGATTTACATCAGCATCATGGTCGAAGGGAACGGAAGCGAAAACCGAACCGCCGTCGCCGCGGCGGAAGCTGTTGGCAAGTTGGCGGATGAGGTCCGCGCGAAACTTCAAGCCGGATGGACTTCAGGTCGACCTCACGTTTTATGTAGCGGGAGCGATAGTCTCGCCGCAGTACCAAGGTGTCCGTACTGGTAGGTACTTGGCGAAGGAGCAGTGGCTGGTCTTGCAGGCGGTCCCCGTGCCCCTATCGGCTTTTGCCGCTCGTGACTACATCGTGAATGTCTTGGATGAGACTTTGCGACTGGTCAAGGCGTTTGTCGCTCGGCGGAAATTGAAGGTTTCGACTACCACGATCGAATCTGTTCTAACGGAAATGCTTCACAGGGCCCCCGAAGTGCGGATTGAATAGTCGTAGTCGGAGACAAATACCTTGTCGGCGTTCTACGACGGAGGCGGGCGAAGGCAAAGCTCGGCGGATCGGTGTACAACGCAGCCCACGGGCCAACGACGTGTGGATTGCTCGAATTGGCGGTCGGTTACAAGACGGAACGCCAATCCAATTTCCTACAGTTCTGATTCGAGGTTATTGTTGAGGCGCTCGGCCGTCAGTTCTACTACGGCTCGGCGTAGACGACGAATGCATCGGTGGGATTGGCGTCGGTTTCGGTTGTGATGAAAACCGTCAAGAACAGGTTCCCAGCGGTCGTCAGCCCCACGTAGTCACCGAGGAAGTAACCACGTGCGAAAGGTGCCTTCTCCTCGTCGAACAAGAGGATCAGGGATTCGGCGTCAAAGGTCAGCCCGTAATCGTGGGAGTGGACCATCCAGTAGCCCGTCGGCAAGCCCGCCGTAGGGTCGTTGTTCCTGAAGTCGTAGTAGGCGACGGCCACTGTGCCGTCGGCGGCGACTTCGACTGACGGCGTGAAGGCGGGCACCGCGACTGGGGTGGTGTTGGCGCGGATGGGGGCGGACCAGGTGAGACCGCCGTCGGTCGAGCGCGAGAGGGCAATGTCGTTGTACATGTGGCCGGAGAAGCGGCTGTCCTCCCACACCACATAGAGGGACCCGTTGCTCTGGTCGACCGCAATGTCGGGCAGCCCGGTCCCGGTCCGCAGCGCTCTACCGTTATCGGGGTCAATCACGGCGACCGCCTCTTCGCTTGAGATGATGATCGGCGAGGACCAGCTCATCCCTTTGTCCGTCGACCTCATCACAGCCTGGAACGTCTGAAGGCCATGCGGCTGGTTTCCGGAGCCCTTCAACAGATTGAAGACGTCGAGCAGCGTCCCATCGGGCAGGACGATGATCTGGTTGCCGATCGTCGAGAGGTTGGCGTTGCGGGGCAGGACGTCGCGGGCCGGTTCCCAGCTCGCCCCGCCGTTGGTGGTGCGAGCAAACATAACGTCGCCGCGGAAGGCGTACGAGTGGAGCGCGTTTATGTCCGCGTTCTCGCTGGGGAGGCGGCTGCGGTCCCACACCGCGTAGACATAGCCGGGTTTCGTGGGGTCGGCGGTGATCGATTCTTTGTCGTTGAAGTTGAATGGCGAGCTGTCCTTGATCAGTGTCGTCGGCTCGGCCCAGGTGTCACCGCCGTCGGTCGACTTGCTGACCAGGACAGCGGATGTGACAAGGTCCGCGCTCGCGGAAAGCGATATCTGGAAGACGTCACCATTGGGTGCGATGGTGACCCAGGGGTCCGAAGCTCGGTCGTAGTCGCCACCGTTGGCAGCGGTGCCGCCCGAGCAGGTGCTGAAGTGTGCCCATGAGGTCGACCACGACGCTCCGCCGTTGTGCGAGGTTTTCGCCACGAGGCCGTGCGCGCCTCCGTTGGACCAACGGTCCTGCTGGAACACCGCGACGATGGTGTTGGGGTTGGTCGGATTCACAGCGACCCACGGTTCGACCTCGGAGTTGGGATAATTTGTCCCTGGCCCGCCGACCGTGCAATCCGCAAACGGACTCGGTAGTGACAGATCGATCGGGGGCGTTATCACGAAAAAGCTGGCCGAGGCCACGACAACACTGGCGGCGCTGAGGCCGGCGACCAGCCCAGGAGGTCCTAGCAGCCGAAATAGGCTACGTTGCGACATTCATCGTTTCCTCCACAGAGCCACCGCCATGAGATCGGTCACCGATGAAGCAATGCCCGTGCTGCCAGCACCACCTCCACCGGACAGCGTATACCGGCGTTCGCGAAGTATGTCGTATGGCGACTAGGCCCGGGGCTGTTGACCTCGATGGTCATCCTGGTTCTGGTGAGCGTCGCGTTGGTAGTCTAGTGCCCCGCTTTCATGCAGCCGACAAGACGCCCGTCACGAACAGGGACCGTCGGATTCGCATTCTCACCCGACCAGATCGACGGGCTTCGCACGGGCCATCGCGCACCGACTCGAAGCTGAGATCCCTGCCTACGGCCGGGTCGCCGGCCGGCGATCGAGCTCGATGCCTAGGCGATGTGGAGATCGTCGTCGCAAACGCGTCCGCCGAGTCGCTGCGAACTCAGACCGCCAGTTCTGAACGGGCTGCAGCGATCTGTTAACCAACCTAGGTGACCGAGCCGCTGGCGGTCTGATCTCCGATCGCGGGTTCGAGTCCCTGTCCCGGAGCCAGAGAATTCGTGCGTAGGGCTTCTGTAGCGGGCGCGCTATTGCCTGCGTTGCCGATGACATAAGGAGAGTCAGCCGGCAAGATGCCGTCGATGACGCGGGGTCATGGGCGGCCCTGACAACTTCTGATTTCAAACGCCGTCGCAAGAACCGCCCGAACCTCGTACGCCATAAGTAGAGTGCGGGCCGTGGACTCGGCAGAGCTCATCGAACACGGCGATCGCCTGGCCGCGCTCGCCGACAGGCGCCTGGCGTTTCCGACGGCGAACCCCGCAGCGAAGGCACGCGCGCGACAGCTTCACGACCACCTCGCCGGCTTCGTGCTTCCGCGCCTGGCGGACATAGATGCGCCGCTGCTCGTGCTGCTCGTCGGACCAACCGGCGCCGGCAAGTCCTCGCTGCTGAACACGATCGCGGGCGCGGAGGTCAGCAAAGCCGGCGTGCTGAGGCCGACGACAAAAGACGCAGTGCTCTACGCAAGCGCAAGCGATTCGAATCGCATTCTCGCCGGCGGTCGTCTCGCCGCCATCGCAAAAGAGAGGCTGAAGGTGGCGGCGGTGGCCGCCAGCGTCGACGGCGTTGCTGTCATCGATGCGCCGGACATCGACTCCGTCGAGCTCGACAACCGCGAACTCGCCGATGTGCTGGTGGAGATCAGCGATCTCTGTGTATTCGTGACGACTGCGACGCGCTATGCAGACCTGGTGCCGTGGGAGGTGCTTCGCCGAGTGCGGGAGCGTGGTCTACCGCTCGTGGTTGTGTTGAACCGGATGCCGGCCGATGAACAGGATCGGGTGGCGGTGGTTGGCGACGCTGAGCGGCTCCTTGGCGAGACCGACGCACCAAACGCGCAGCCGCCCGTGGAGATGATCGCGATCGATGAGGGCGACCTTGATCCGCGAGTGAACGGACTTGCGCGTGAAAAGGCGCGCCCGCTTCTCGAGCGCGTAGCGCGCCTGGCCGCGGAGGCCGACGAGCGGCGCGATGTCGCTACCCGCGCGCTGGCGGGTTCGCTGAGGGGCCTTGCACCGCTCGCACACGGCATCGCCGACGACCTCGAACACGAGGCCATTGACGCCGATGCGCTGCGGCGGATCGCCGCAACGATGTACGCCGAGGAACTGGCTTCTCTGGCCACGGCGCTGCAGGGCGGTGTCATGTTGCGTGAGGAGGTGTTGCGTCGATGGAACGACTTCGTCGGTGCGGACCAGGTGGCGAGATTCATCTCCTCGGGCATCGGCAGGCTGCGAGCGATTCTGACCACCGCATTCCGCCGGACGCCGGCTGCGCCAGTGACAGTCGTCGAGGCCGAGATGACCAGCACACTCGAGGCGCTCGCGCTGCGTCACGCTACCGAGGCCGCGCGGCGGACCTCGACCGCCTGGTCCGAGCGATCGGATGCTGCCGCGCTCGTAGCCGGCAGTCCCGGTCTATGGTCAGCGTCGGAAGGGTTCGGCCCCGCCGTCCGCGAGGGCCTTGGTGCGTGGATGCAAGCGATCGTCGACGACGTCCGGGCGCACGCCGGCCGCAAGCGCGCGGTCGCGCAGGTCGCGGCTCTCGGCGTTAACGCCGTCGCTGTCTCGGTGATGCTCGGCGTGTTCGCGTTCACGGCCGGCCTGACGGGCGCCGAGGTGGGGATTGCCGCCGGGACGGCACTCCTCAATCAGAAGCTTCTCGAAGCGATCTTCGGCGAAGGCGCGATGGGGGAGCTGATCGCGAAAGCACGCGCCCGGCTCCTGGCGCTCATGACCTCGCTCCTAGAGAATGATCGCGCGCGTTTCGAGGCGCTCGTGCCCGCGCCGGGACCCATGCGCGAGCTCGCGGCAGAGCTGCGGGCGGCGGTCGAAGGCATCGCACAGTGAACATCGATCGCTGCTTGGGGAGCCTCGACGAGGCGATCACCGCGGCGAAGACGCTCGGCGTTGATGCGAGCGCCGCGGTCGCGACGCGCGAGACCACGCGGACGCGGCTTGGCTTCCCGAGCAGCGCGTACGTCCTGGCGCTAGCCGGCGGCACCGGCGTCGGCAAGTCGACGTTGTTGAACGCGATCGCGGGCGAGAACGTGAGCCTGGCCGGCGCGCGCCGGCCAACGACATCAGACGCGGTCGCGTGGGTCCCTTCCAGCCGCGGCCGGGAGCTCGCTGGTCTGCTTCAGTGGCTCGGCATCAGCGAGGTGCGCCAGCATGCCGGCGGCGCGCTCGCCGATGTCGCCGTGCTCGACCTTCCCGACTTCGACTCGATCGCTCTCGAGCACAGAGACCGCGTGGATGAGCTGCTTCCCCGCGTCGACGCGGTCGTGTGGATCGTGGATCCGGAGAAATACAACGATTACGTCATGCACGGCAGGTACTTAAGGCAGTTCGCGCCTCGAGTCCGGCGCCAGATCGTGGTCCTCAACCGAAGCGATCTCCTCAGTCTCGCGGACACACGCCGCGTCGCCGAGGACATGCGTCACCAGCTTCAGAAGTACGGTGCCGGCACCATCGACGTCGTCACCACCCGCGCACGGGAGGGCGCCGCGGGCATCGGCGAGCTGCGCGAATGGCTCGAGTCTGGGGTCGAGGCGAAGCGCGTGGTCGCGTCTCGCATTGCCGCCGAGGCACACGAGGCCGTGCGTGACCTCGCCGCCGACGCGGGCGTCCTGGATGGGACCGCTGCCCCGCTCATCAAGCCGGCGCGCCGGGAGCGCGCTCTCTCTTCGGTCGCGGCAGGCGCGCTTGCCGTCATCGACGTTGCAGGCCTCGAGCGTCAAGCCGTCGCGGCGACGCGGCTTGCCGCGCGTCGCCGGGGCGGCGGACCGTTGGGGCTCTTCACGAGCGCGATCATCCGGCTCACCGGCCGCGCCCGGACGTCGGCGGACCCAGTTGACTTCCTGAGACGCTGGCAGCTGCGCGGCTCGCTCGCGCCAGCGGTCGAGCCGCTGCGCGAGCTCGTGACCTCGACGCTGGCTTCGGTTCCCGCACCGCTCCGCGGCACGCTCGCCGCACTCAGCGCGCCTGCGTCACTTGAGCATCGACTCGCGGAGACGATCGACCGGTCCCTCGCGGCGGAAGCAGCCGGCTTCCAGGTGCCCACGAGCGCGCTGTGGTCGCTTATCGGCATCGCCCAATATGCAGTGACCGCTGTCCTCATCTTCTCGCTGCTCTGGTTCGCGTCACTCTTTGTCATCCACGACGCGCCGGTGAGCTCGATCTCGTTGCCGTATCTCGGACTCGTGCCAACGCCAGTCGCGCTCCTTGCCGCCACCCTCCTCGCCGGGTATGTTCTGGCAAAGCTGCTGGGACTCCACGCCGGTTGGCTCGGGCGACGGTGGGCAAAGCGCGTGAGCGCGCGCATCAGCCGCGAGGTTCGCCAGAGGATTGCGGACGACCTTCTGGTTCCCCTGGAACAGTTCGAAGCCTCGCGCGGGGCCCTCCACCAGGCGGTGCGCGCGGCGGACGACGGCTGCTCTTGAGCAAGGCAATCGCTGTGGCGTACCAGTGGAGGACCGGGATGCGGGTCGCGACCGGATTGCCTATCGCTGACCGATAACCACGGCCACGTCTGGATGCGCGGCTCGGGCCGCGCGGCAAAGGACGGTCAGCTCGCGAAGCTGCTCGCGCGCCTCATCCGCATCGCGGTCGCGAATCGCCGCATGCACGCTGTGGCCGGCTGTGTCGAGGTAGATGGTTGCGAGCCGGAGACCGCGCTGCGCCGGCCCCTGCACCAGGCGCAGGCTCTGGACCTTGGTCAGCGGCACCCATGACGTGATACGGGCGAGACGTCCGGTCGTGGTGACAGCGCAGCGTTCGTTGTGACCCCAGGACAGGTTGTGAAATCGCAGCGGCGCCTTCCAGCGCGCACGCGAAGGCGGCCGCGTTCGCTCGCGCGGTGCATCGGGCAAGATCCGCTCGAGCAGGCTCTCTGCCTCCTGGTGGGAGCCGACCGGGAGCACCGCCCGAAGCTGCCGCCGCTCCGGGTTGTTCTCGCCACCTCGGTGCTGGCGTCCGGCGACATCGACCTCGAGCCGGCACCATCCAAGTGGCCGCCACAGCAGCGGTTCGACCATGCGTACCGCCTGCACCCGGCCGCGGGGGATGGTTTCGGCGGTGGTGTCGAGAAGACCGGAGCGTACGCGCAGCCCGTCGTGCGCCTCCGCCACGGTCAGGTCGTAGGCGCCGTTGAGGCGCCGCCAGATGACAGTGATCATGCCAATTGCGATGGCGCCGCTGGAGCTGAGAATCCCGATCGCGGCCCTGGGCGAGAGCTCCGCCGCGAATGCGATCGCGCCCGCCATCACAAGGATCGTGACCGTGGGTGATCCGAGGACGAGGGAACCGATCAAGCGCCCGATCGGCAATCGCACGAGCACGCGCTCGGGCGAATCCTCAGTCTCCGGCTGGATCCCGCGGGCGAGTGCCAGGAGCTGACCCCTCACCGTGTCCGCATCGCTCGCCGTGAGGTAAGCCAGCCGGGCCGAGCCTGCGGTCGCGCCTCCCATTCTCAGGCGCAACTCGGCGAGGCCGAAGACGCGCGCCAGGAGGGGGCGAACCACGTCGATGGCCTGGATCTGCGGGAGGGGAAAGCGCAGGGAGCTTCGCCTGATCAGGCCAGTCTCGATGCGCAGGTCTTTGCCTTCGACCCGCCAGCGGGTGACGAGCCAGGAGATCACGCCAAAGGCAATCACCAAGACGCCGATCACCACCCGGGTAATCGCCCCGGATTCGCTCCTGCTGGAGCCCTGCAGCAGCGTGCCCGCGAAAACGATCCCGGCACCGACCAAGATTCGCCCGGCGCGAATGACCGGCGAAAGGGGATGCAGCCGGTGCCAGGTGGCGGCTGGCTCGACCACTAAAGCCCTGCCGCCTTGGCCTCGCCCAGTTGGGCCAGGTGATCGCGGAGGCGGGCAGCTTCGATCTGAGCCAGGCCAGGGATGCGAGCGTCGCTGCTGGCGGCCGCGGTGTGCATTCGGACCGTGGCGAGGCTAAATGCCCGCTCGATTGGCCCGGCGATGACGTCGATGAACTGCATTCGGCCGTATGGGATGACCGACAAGCGGGAGACCATGACGCCGCGCCGTACCAGCAGATCGTCCTCGCGCTCGCAGTACGCCCAGGCCCACACACGCCGCTGAGCCCAGCGGTCGCTGAGAAAACCCGCGAGGGCGATCGCAACGATGAGCGTGGCGGCCACAGCAACGTTGACGGGAGCGCCCGCGACGAAGCGGATGGCGGTCACCACCAGCACAATCGCAGCTGCCAGGCCAGCAACCCCAAAGACCTCGACCCGACGCATGATGCCAAGCCTCGGCGACGGGCGCAGCCAGACTTCCTCTTTATCGGCGCCGGCGTCCTTCAAAGCTCGCGCTCTCGGCTCGGGCCGCACCATGCCTCGGCATTATGAAGTGCCCAACAGGGCTCTCGAGGGGACTGGAGTTCTGTCCACCTGGCGGCGACGCCGGAGGCTAAGCTCGTCCAGCCGTGGTCTGGATTTTGCGCACCTCACCCGATCCTCGCCGGACCAGTTGGGGCATCATCGCCCAGACTTGCTCGAAATTGAGGCTGGCGGTTCTCGCGGTGGCGCTCGTCGCTTGCGGGAGTGCCGCGCCATCAGCTACCAACCCTGATGCGCTCCCTCGTGGCGAGGTGGTCAAGAAACTGGACGCCGGCCAGGTGGGCAGCTTGCCAACCGGCCCTGTCTACATCAGGTTTGTGCGCTTCGTGCAGCCGCCTGGCTATGTCATCAATTCCAAACAACATGTCCCCAGCGTGGTCTATGTAGACAGTGGCGTCCAACTTCTGGTCCTGGCGGGTGAGCCACCTGTTGATCTGGTAGCCGGACAAGCAAAGTTCCACCAGAGTTTGACCCACCAGCATCTGAACCCCGGATCAGTCCAGAGTGTTTGGTATTCGATTGCAGTTTGGCCGAGCTCAGCCCGTGGACAACCACTTGTTGATCCGATCGCGCGAGCAGCCTTCGAAAGCGACGATTTCGATCGCGCCTCACTTCCTCAGGTGGCTTATTCAGAGGTGCTTCGCCAGGTCACCCTCGCTGGTGGCGGCACTTCGGGAGCGCATCATTTTGGCGGGCTTGCGGCTTTTTACGTGCTGAGCGGCTCCATCTTTATCAAGAGCGCTCACCGCAGCTCACTGCGTCTGGGCGTCGGCCAGGGTGCGGCTTTTCTTCCGGGGACGGATCTGCAAGAAACGAACGCGGGCCCGAATCAAGCGATCTATCTCGAGTACATCGTGACTCCTGTCGGCGAGGAGTTCGAAGTCCCGCTGTCGCAGCCGCCCGCGGCCTGACCTCAATCGATCTTTAGAACCCGGTTGTCGTCGGCGTCGGCGACGTAAACGGCGCCATGAGGATCGACGGCAACACCCAACGGGGTGTTCATGCGCGCGACAGTGGTAATGACACCGCTGAGGCCAAGCTTCCTCAGCCGGTGATTTACACCATCGGCAATGAACACTTCGCCGGTCGGTCCGACAGCAAGGCCTTGTCCCATGCCCTCCAAGGGGTTGGTAGCGAGGTTTAGTTCCGCGTAGATCGCCTGACCGCCATCCCCACCATAGGCGGCGACACCGGTGCCCGCTACTGTCGCGATCTGCCCGCTGACGTTGACTCGGCGGATGCGCTGGTTGAGCGTGTCAACGATGTAGAGATTGCCCTCATCGTCAAAAGCCAGTCCACCCGGGGCGTGAAGCACTGCGTACAGGGCAGGACCTCCATCCCCTCTATACCCGGCCTCACCGGTGCCGGCCACCGTGCGAATGATTCCATCGACGCCAAGTTGCCGAACCACGTTGTTGCCGGTGTCGGAGATGAAGACCGAGTCGCCAAAGCCGATGGCGACGCCGGTGGGAAGATTCAACTTCGCCTCGATCGCCGGCTTTCCGTCTCCCGTGTAGCCGGCGTCGCCGGTTCCAGCCACAGTGCGGATGATGCCGTCAGCGTCGACGCGGCGCACCCGATTGCTGAGTGTGTCGGCGATGTAGACCCTGCCCGCGCTGTCGACCGCCAAGCCTTGTGGCGTAGTCAGCTGGGCGAGCGCGGCTGGGCCCCCGTCTCCGGCATGGCCCGCATCACCTGTTCCTGCCAGGGTGGTGATCCGCCCGCCCGG